>JAZLFH010000026.1:0-13968 GCA_045615705.1 Clostridia bacterium | reverse complement strand
TCCGTAATCAAGTGCGGTCTTTGCAATTTTCAAATGTCCGTTGTGCGGTGGATTAAATGTGCCACCCAAAATTCCTATTTTCATATTCTACTCCACAAAATCAAATTCAAGTTCGTCCATTCTGACCAAACTTCCCTCTTTTGCTCCCAATTCTCTCAGTTTGTCAATAACGCCTCGTTTCCTGAGTGTTCGCTGAAAATAATTAAGACTTTCTAAGTCATCAAAGTTAATACCTCTTAAAAGTTTATCCACAAACGGGCCTTCCACCACAAACGCATCGTTTTCTCTTGTTATGTTAAACTCGTCCGTGTCAATCTTTTCGGGTTCCAGATAGTCGCTTTCAAACACTTTTTTGGGTCCGAGGGTTGAAAGGCACTCCGCAGTCTTTTTCATAAGAGCATCAAGTCCTTCTCCTGTTGCCCCCGACACAAAATATAGCGGAAATCCTTTGTTTTCAATATACTCTTTAAATTCCTTTAAAGCATTTTCATCTGTTACAATATCTGTTTTATTTGCAACAACAATTTGAAGAGTATCTTTTAACTCTTCGTTGTATTTTTCCAACTCGTAATTTATTTTTTCATAATCATCTATTGGACTTCTTCCTTCAATTCCCGAAACATCAACTACATGAAGTATAATTCTTGTACGCTCAATATGGCGTAAAAACTCATGTCCGAGTCCCAGCCCTTCATGAGCACCTTCTATAAGTCCGGGAATATCAGCAATTACAAAACTTGTCCCAAGAATCGAAACAACTCCTAAATTTGGTTCAAGTGTAGTGAAGTGATAATTAGCAATCTTTGGTCTTGCGGCACTGACTCTTGAAAGTATGGTAGATTTTCCGACATTTGGAAATCCTACCAATCCGACATCTGCCAAAAGTTTCAGTTCAAGAATTACTTCTCTTTCTTCTCCTTCAATGCCGTTTTTTGCAAATCTCGGTGCTTGGCGAGTAGCTGTTGCAAAATGAACATTCCCCCAACCGCCTTTTCCTCCGTGTGCGGCGATAAATTTTTCTCCGTGATTTGAGAGGTCTGCCATTATTTTTTCAGTCTTTGCATCTTTTATGATTGTTCCTGTCGGTACTTTAATAACAATACTTTCTCCGTTTTTACCGAAACTGTTTTTTGCTTTTCCGTCTTCGCCGTTCTGGGCAGAATACTTCTTTTTATAGCGAAAATCCATAAGTGTAGTAAATGATTCATCCGCCACAAAAACAACATCTCCGCCTCGTCCGCCATCGCCACCGTCAGGTCCGCCTGCCGGGACATATTTTTCACGATGAAACGAAACAAGGCCGTTTCCGCCACGACCTGCCTTTATATAAATTTTAGCGGTATCTACAAACATCGCTTTTTTCCTCCATAGAAGAAAAATCCCAGAAAACTGGGATTTTTCATAACGGTCAAATCTAAATATTAAGCAGTATATACGCTAACCTGCTTTTTATCTTTACCTTTTCTCTCGAATTTTACCTTGCCATCAACAAGTGCAAACAAAGTATCATCGCTACCCCTACCTACATTGATACCCGGATGAATTTTAGTTCCTCTCTGGCGGACCAAAATATTGCCCGCGAGAACTGCCTGACCGTCGGCACGCTTTGCTCCGAGTCTTTTGGACTCACTATCACGACCGTTCTTGGTAGAGCCAACACCTTTCTTATGTGCCATTTGTTCTCACCTCACAAATAATTAGTTTTTATGCTTTAAGCATTGATTTTTTCAATTTGAACCTTTGTATAAGGCTGACGATGACCAGTCTTATTACGATAACCTTTTTTTGCTTTGAACTTAAAGATGATAACCTTCTTTCCCTTTGTCTGTCCAAGTACCTTACCCGATACACTTGCACCTTCTACAAAAGGAGTACCTGCTTTAAATTCGTCTCCGCCAACGGCAAGCACTTCATCAAAAGTTACTGTGGCACCTTCTTCTTTGTCAAGTTTTTCAACAAAGATAACATCGCCCTCTTTAACCTGATACTGCTTTCCGCCTGTCTTAATTACTGCGTACATTGTAGCACCTCCCATAATAAATTTACGGACTCGCCGAACAATGGTGGGAAAATCCACTTAAATACCAATTTCGAGCGGTTACCAAGTGTCATAATAGCATAAAGATTATGTTATGTCAAGATATTTTTTCTTTTCCTAATTAATATTTGAAATTTTTGCGGTTTTATGATATTATTCTCTCGATTTGAGGGATTTTTATGATAAAAGCATGCGTTTTCGATATGGACGGAACTACTGTAAATACACTTGAAACAATTGCTCATTTTGCAAATACCACTCTTTCCTGTTTTTCGCTTCCGACTATTGAGTCTTTTCACTACAAAGATTTTTTGGGCGATGGTGCAAAAGTTTTAGTAGAAAGAATGCTTTCATTTGTCGGTGCAGATATGAGTAAATTTTTAGATGTTTACAATATGTACAACAAAATCTATGACGATAACTTTTTATATCTTACTTCACCATATGACGGCATTTTGGAACTTTTAGCAAATTTGAAAAACGCTGGAATAAAAACCGCAATTCTTTCTAACAAGCCGCATCAAACGGCAGAAAAAATTTCAAACGCTCTTTTCGGAAATACCCTTATTGATGTCTGTATCGGAGGAAAAAGCGGTATTCCCTTAAAGCCTGATCCTCATGCTCTTTTAAGTATAATTAAGGGTTTTGGTTTAAGTGAAAATGAAGTATTATACATAGGCGATACCAAAGTAGATATTGCTACTGCAAAAAACACTTCGGTTAAGTCGGTAGGTGTTTTATGGGGATTTCGAAAGAAGGAAGAACTGACAGACGCCAAGGCAGACTATATAGTAAAAGAACCAAAAGAAATTTTAGATATTGTAGATGGGCTTTAAAAAAACGCACCGACCGCATAAAGCACTTTAAAACAATACAATTACTGATTAAGAGATTTATTTTCTCAAACAAAATAAAGAAAAAATTCGTTAAAAACGAATTTTAAAAATTTATGCTTTATGCTACGGACAAACTTCACCTCTCGGAGTACCTTCGTACACCTTCGGGTTCAGTTTGTTCGTTCTGCACGCTTTTTTAGTCGCCCAAGGGCTTTAAAAAAACGCACCGACCGCATCATAAAGAGAGAAAAAAAGAATAACATTTTGCTTTGTTATATGATTTTTAAAGTTAAAAAACTCGGTTCTTAAAAAAATTTAATAAAACTAATTCTTTATGCTACGGACAAAAAGTGGATGTAAAAAATAACTTTTACATCCACTTTGACTTTCTATCTTCCAAGATATGAAAAATGCATATAGTCTTGAGGAGTTTTCCAGGCATCTCCTCCCCATGTAAAACCATGCCGTACGAAAGCATTCCAAACATCACCGAATTTTCTTATGGAATACGGGCTTGAATCGGGATCCCAAAACGAGCCTGATGTTGAGCCATCGGAATATACGCAATAGTTTTCGTTAGGATTAATGTCGATTGCCGTTCCGTAGTTATGCTCTGACAATCGTCCGCTTGATTTTGGTACTCTCCACGCATATCCGCCTACTGACTTTATCGGAAACTTTTCTTCGCCGTTAAAAATTTCGTCAAACACTATCTTAACTTTGTCTGCGATATTTTTATTTACCGTGAGAGTTTTTTTGCTTGCCTTTTTATCGCCTTTTGAATCAATCGTCCAAACATCTATCGTTATATCCGTCATTTGAGTTTTTGCGAACTCTTCGTCTTCGATTTTACCTTCCGTGAACACTTCCGATTCATCATTTTTCTTATAACTTCCGTTGTATTCGTAAAGCGTTTCATCATAGTCCGGTACTTTATAAGAATTCTCCAAAATTGTATTTTCATCTATGTCAAACGAGAAAAAGCCTTCTGTGTTTTTAGTGAAAAAACGCATTGAAAGAATTACCGCCTGTTCTCCCGTTACAAGTCCTGTTGGTGAAAATTCACCCTCATCGCCTACCATATAACCTTTTATGATTACATTTATAACCGCATCTTTTGCCCAATCGGAAATTGCATCATAATCACTTATATTCTCCACACAAGATACTTTTTCTTCTTCGCCGATTTCTTCGTAGATGTCAAGAGTTTTTTCAAGGTTTGTGAGCATAATGGCATATTCTTGTCTTGTTATAAAACTGTCGGGGTCGAAAGTGTGTTCATCTCGTCCGGAAACTATATTTAATAAATACGCTTTTTTCACACTTTCATCATCACAGTCATCAAAAGGGGATTTATTATCGGTATCCAAATCATCAGTACCGGAAAACTTTTCGTAAGTCATAATGATAAACTTGCACATCATCTCTCTTGTGATGTTTTCCGTGTAATCCTGCATTAGTTCACTATCGGTAAGTGTACCGTATTCAAGTGCCATATTAAATTCTTCATTTGCCCATTCGCTTGTAACATATGCTTGTGCGGAAGTTGCAAAAAGCATAAATACAAGAAAAAGCACGATTAACTTTTTCATTTTATTTTTCTCCTATCAGTAACTTAAATGCCTCGGACAGATTTTTAACTGCCGTGAGTTTTATGTTGCTTTTTTCGATTGAACCCAGTGAATCAAACGGAAGCACGCACTCTGAAAAACCGAGTTTTTGAATTTCATTAAGCCTTCTCTGTGCCTGAGTTACCGTCCTTGTTTCACCCGTCAATCCAACTTCGCCGAAAAATGCAGTCTTTTCCGGAAGCGGTTTGTTATAATAACTTGAAGCAATTGCAAGTGCCAATGCCAAGTCCGATGCATTTTCCGTAAGTCTTATTCCGCCCGTTACATTTATGTATATATCATACTTTGAAAGAGGTAATCCGTGTCTTTTTTCAAGTATTGCAGACATTAAATTTAATCTGTTTAAATCCACGCCGTCCGCCATTCGTCTTGGAACAGAAAAACTCGTAGGTGCCACAAGTGCCTGAATTTCCGCCAAGATAGGTCTTGTCCCTTCTCCTGCACAAACGATTGCACTTCCCGAGGCATTTGCGGGTCTTCCCGAAAGGAGCATAAATGACGGATTTTCTACATCTAAAAGCCCTTTGTCGGTCATTTCAAACACTCCGACTTCATTTGTTGAGCCGTAACGGTTTTTAACTGCTCTTATTATCCTGTAACTTTGATGACGCTCACCCTCAAAGTACAAGACACAATCAACCATGTGTTCAAGCACTCTCGGTCCTGCAATTGATCCGTCTTTTGTAACATGACCTACAATAAAAAATGTAATATTCTTATCCTTTGCCACACGCATAAAACTAAGTGTACATTCCCTAACCTGGCTGACACTTCCGCACGCTGATGATATGTCGCTTAAATACATTGTCTGTATTGAATCTATAACAACTGCTTTTGGCGAATATTTCTCTATTGCTTCAATTATGAGTTCAGCATTCGTTTCGGCACAAATTAAAAGATTATCGCATTTAAGTCCCAATCTTTCCGCTCTGACCTTTATCTGTGTATCGGATTCCTCACCTGTTACATACAAAACACACTCGTCTTTTGAAAGTTTATCGCAAAGTTGTAACAAAAGGGTCGATTTTCCTATTCCCGGTTCACCGCCGAAAAGAACCAATGCACCTTTAACTATTCCTCCGCCCAACACTCTGTCCAATTCTTTTGAGCCTGAGTGAATTCTGTTTTTATCTTCAACTTGTATTTCGTCAAAAGTTTTTACGGTTAAATCAGACGAGGCATGGATAATGTTTTTCTTGTCGCTTATGACCTTTTCTTCCGCAAATGTGTTCCAAGAAGAACACGACGGGCATTTTCCGAGCCATTTTGCAGATTCATAACCGCACTCATTACATACAAAAAAAGTTTTACTTTTCATTTTTTATCTTCCGTTTTTATTTTTCCATAAAAGTGCCGCTCCGATAATTCCTGCATTTCCTCCTATGGTAGAAGCCATAACTTTCGTTTTCTTAATGTTGGGAAGGTTACGAGTATATTCGCAATTCTTTACTTTTTCTCTTATCGGAAGCATTAGTGTGTCGCCTTCTTTTGAAATTGCACCGCCTATCAAAAGCACATCGGGTTGAAACATATTTATTACATTTACAACGCCGTCTGCGACTTCGTCTATCCACTCATCTCTGACTCTTTTAGCCTCTTTATCGCCTGCTTTTGCGTATTCAAAGACAGTTCTGCCGTCTATATTCTCATCATCTTTGATAGATTTTATCTTATTGCGATTTTCTTCGGTAAGATTAATAAGTCCGGTAACAGAACCGTACGCTTCCCAACAGCCATTTCTTCCGCAAGTACAGTTTCTTCCGTCTTTATGCGTAACCGAATGCCCGAGTTCTGCACCGGAACCGTTACATCCGATAAAAAGTTTTCCGTTTATGATAATACCGCTTCCGATTCCTGTACCAAGCGTAATAAAAACAAAAGTTTCAGGTTTTTCATCACAAGAATAATACTCACCGAGTGCCGCACAGTTTGCATCGTTTTCCATTAAAACCGGAACATTGAATTTTTCACCTAAATATGTACCAAAGTCTGCGTTTTCGCATACAAGATTGTTCCCGTAACAAAGTATTGCTCTTTCTCTGTCGCAAATTCCCGGTGCTCCGATACCTATCGCATCAATTTTTGTAACTCCGGTTTTTTCTTGAACACCTTTAACTGCCTCATAGGCTGCTTTTAAAAACTCTTCATTGCCTGATTTCGGAGTTTCGACCGCATAAGTTGCCAAAAGTTTTCCGTTTTCGTCAACTATACCTGCCTTTATACTCATCCCGCCAATATCAATTCCTGCAAACATTATGTACTCTCCTTAACTCATCTAATTTATTTTCTCTTATAATTTCCGCTGTTTTTAAAATGCCGATACAACTTTTTGCATCGTGGATTTCGCCACTCATTACCAGTTCTTTTGCTTTTTCCAATGAAACATATTCAATTTCAATAAACTCATCTTCGTCCGGATTTGTATGTCCCTTTTTTAAATCGCATGCCAAGAAAAGATAGAGCATCTCGTCTGCAAAACCGGGCGATGGATATATGTATCCGAGCGGGATAAAAGTTTTTGCTTTGTATCCCGTTTCTTCCTCCAATTCTCTTATTGCACAATTAATCGGTTCTTCTCCCTTATCACGCTTTCCCGCAGGAATTTCCGTTACTATTTCGTCATAAGGTCTTCTGTACTGCTTTTCAAGTATTATTTTATTATCGTCTGTCAGTACCACAATAGCAACTCCTCCGGGATGTTCGACAATATCTCTTGTGGCAGTGTTACCCGAAGGTGTAATAACAGTATCTGATCTGACATTTATAACCGTGCCTTTAAAAACATACTCTCTTGATATTTCCTTCTCAATAAGATTCATTAACATCACCTTTTTTATTATAACACTGATTTTTATAATTGTCTATATTGTAACCGTAATTTCATGTGTTTTTTTGTCATTTAAAAGGACAATCTTATTACTCTTTGTGTTTCCTTTTTTCACTGTTACATTGTATATTGTATCAAAATAAGTGTAAACGAAAGAGAAACCGTTCCATTCACTTGGCAGATGCGGTTCAATTGTAATAAGGTTACCTTGCTTTTTTATCCCAAGTATTTCTTCAACAACTGCGGTATAAATCCATGATGCACTTCCTGTATATTGACTCCAACCGCCTCTTCCCGAAGTGTAGACATCACCCGATATTGCATACGGTTCGTTTTTATAATGGATAGACATATCTTTTGTCATTGTGTGATTAATTGGGTTTATTATATTAAAATACTCGTACGCTCTGTCGTTGTTGTTCATTTTTGCATTTGCAATTATTGCCCATGCAACCGCATGAGTGTATTGCCCGCCGTTTTCTCTGACTCCCTCGGGGTATGAAGATATATACCCTGCCCGTTTTCCCTTATTTGTAAAAGGCGGCGACAAAAGTTTAATTACTTGATTCTTTTCGTCCTTTAAATATTTGTCTGCACTGTTTAATGCCTTTTGTATTCTTACTTTGTCTTTTAACGCCATAGCAGAAAAACTTTGTGATATTAAATCTATTTTACACTCGCTGTTTTCTCTCGAACCTACTTTTGTACCGTCTTTAAAGAAAGCACGAAGATACCACTCCCCATCCCACGCATTTTCTTCCAAGTTTTTTTCCAGTTCATCTTTTGCTTCTCTGTAAATCTCTCTGTCTTTTTCATTAAAATAAGGCATAAAAAGTGAAATCGTTTCAATCGCAAAGAGTGTTAACCATACACTTTCGCCGTCTATTTCGTCCATTGCATCATTCCAATCTCCGCTGCCCATTTTTAAAAGACCGTGTTTTCCGCATTTTAGAGCATCGTTAATTGAAGCAATAATATGCTCATATAAAGTTGCACTTTTACCTTCTTTGGGCGAAAAATATCTGTCTTTTTCGTAGTCTTGAAGTTCTTCCGCCTCCAAAAAAGGCACCTTTTCCGATAAAATTTCTTTATCCTGACTTGCTGTTATATATTTGGCGGTTACATAACAAAGCCATAATTTGTCATCGGATATTCTTGTTCTTACGCCCTTTTCTTCGCCGTTTACCATTGGATGCCACCAGTGAAGAACATCTCCTTTTTCAAACTGGTGAGCCGCATGGAGCAGGATTTGTTTTCTTGTAATTTCGGGGGCGGTTAATAAAAAACAAAGAGAATCTTGTAATTGATCACGAAACCCTATTGCCCCTCCGCACTGATAAAATCCCGTTCTTGAAAACATTCTGCAAGAAAGTGCTTGATATAACAGTCTTTTATTCACAAGCAAATTCATGCTCTCTGACGGAGTTTTTATAACTAATTTTGAAAGTGTGGATTGCCAGTATTTTTTTACTGTTTCCAATTCTTTTTCTGCCTTTTGTGTCGATATTTTTTCATTTTCCCCATAGGATAGAGAAAATACGATTTTTTTCTTTTCGCCTTTTTTCAGTTCTATGCTTGTTTTTATTGAAAAATCTTCACTTTCAAAATCTTCACTCGTATTAAGATACATAATTTGCTCGCCAAACCTTGCATAGTTGTCCGTTTTATCTATCATTTTCACACTTTTTTGTTTCTCGTCCGACATGACGGGGTCTATTGCGTATTTTATATCAAGTTTTGTGTTTTTGTCGCTTTCTATTTCAATTACGGTAATCTTTGTCGGAGTGTCTTTTTGAGAAAACATAGTCAATGTGTGATTAATTCCGTTTCTTTTTGTTGTATATTTGCTGTAACCGAATCCGTGCCTGCAAACAATGTTGCCCGACAGTAAATCATAGTTTTCGCCATTTTCCGTTACAACAAACATTTCTCCTTTTTTATTTGAAAACGGATCTTGAATCCACGGAGATAATTTGTTTTCTCTGCTGTTTTTGTACCAAACAAAACCTTTTCCTCTCTCGTCTGATATGAAGCCAAAGTTTTCGAATGAAATTGTGTTTATCCACGGCATCGGAGTTTTTATACTCGAATTTGTTTGTATAACATACTCGTCATTTTCTTCGTCAAATCCTCCAAAGCCGTTAAAAAATGTCGTGTTCTCAACGGGTAACTGTTCTTCATTGCAGTTTAAAAGAGCAATTCTTTCGTTAAGTTCAAATTCTTCAAAAATTAATTTTTCACAGTCCAAAAAAACTGCACTTGCGGATTTTAAAAGTGCAATGTCATCTTTAGAAAGCGTTTTGTATGCCTTTATAAACACTCCACCGCTTATGTTTTCTTCTTCGCCAAGTTCGTTTTTTGAAATAATATTTCTTACGCTTTCGCTAATCGGTTCGGCATATCCCGTAACATCTTTTGAAATAATAACGAGATCGTTTTTTATTCCGCATTTATTTAAAAATGAGTGTGCTCCGACTACCGTTTTTAAATTTCGGTTATCTGTTTCGGACTTTATAATTGCTGTTACTATCGGGTTGTCGCCGGATATTCCGAGTTTCCAAAGGTCAATATAAGAGCCTTTACAATCTTTATTAAAATTTTTATGCCCAACCCTTTTTAAATCCCGATACACAACATCGGGAAGAATTTCAAGGGCAAAGTTTTTTTCTGTCGGCAGAGAAAAATTTTCACAAAACCCTTCTTCGTCTATACTTTTTATATCGGAATAATAATCAATTATTTTTTCGGCATCGGATTTTGTATCTGCAATAAAACTTATTACATACGCTTCATCTTCTACAAAGAAAGATGTTATAAAGCATTTTAAAATGCCTTCTTCACTCAATCTTTTGCAATTAAAATATTCCTCCTTGTCAGTCCCTATTTCTACATCTTTTCCGCCAACAATCATTTTGACTGCGTAGTATTCTTTTTCATCTTTTTCTCTGCGATTTCTTTTAAATATTACTGCGTTTTTATTTTTATTAACCTCACATGATAAAAACATATCGGAAAATGCCTTATGTGCTCTGTAATTTACTGCTCTGTTCAAGCAAATCTCTTCATAGACACTGACATTTCTTTTTTGAGTTGTAATTTTATTGATTTTTACACCCTTTTTGGTAATAAAAACTTCGCTTTTGAGTTTTTCATTTTTTAGTGTTACTTTTCTTTCGGAAAACAAAACTTCATCGGGTATAAACTCGCTGTCAAGAATAATCTTCTCGCCATTTGAATCTTTAGAAAGATATGAAAACTCTCCAAGTAAAATATCTCCCTTTTTGTAGTAATTGTTACCTTTTTTGTCCGCAAAAAGGCTGTACTCACCATTAGAAATTATTGTAGAGTACAGATTATGATTAATAGTTTGTGTGTCGTTGTTTTTTATTACGCTTTTTTCTCGTTCTCGCTTTATTTCGATATTTTCGACTTTTTTAGGGGCTTTTTCCCACAAAAGCGTTCTGTAAGCGGAAATATTCAAATTCTTATTAAACAGTCTTTTTATTCCGTTATCCGTAATTTGATTTGTAAGTGCAATTAATGACATACCGCTATGATGTGCCATATAACTTTTTATAATGTGTTTTTGTTCATGATTATCATATTCAATCGCTTCATAAAAACCATACTCACCTAAACATCCGTCCTGTTTTAACCTGTTTAGGTTTATAATAGCCCCCGTTGTATCTACCGAAAGTGCTAAAATTGTTGAATATGGCGAAATAACATTTTCTTTTGCAATGTTCATTTTAAGTGCTGTTTTTTCGGTACCAAAGGCTCTGTATCTGTAATTTTTATCTGTGTCAAAAGAGTAATAAGCAGATTCGCTTTTGCCCCAAGGATTGTTAACTGCCTCTTTTTTCTGTTCAATAACTTCAAAAAGGTTGCTCTTTCCCAAAAGAGTAGACTTTTGCTCATCCATCAGAAGCGGTGGCATCAAATACTCAAACATTGTTCCCGTCCAAGATGCAAGTCCTATGTTCTCTTTATCTTTTTTCATAACTCTCGACAGCCTTTGCCATGCCTTTTTCTCTGCCAATCCAAGTGAAATCAAAACAAAAACGCTTTGCCTCGCCTCACTTGCCAAAAGGTCGTAATACGAGTTTGATAACGATTTATTCTCACAATCGTAACCAATGGAAAACAAGTGGCTTTTAAAATCATATAAGAACGAAAAATCCATTTCTTCCCTTAGTTTTTTCACTCTTAAATACAGTTCTTTTTCCCCATTTTCTTTAAGGTATTCTTCAAGCGTTAAAATGTATGATAAAAAGTTACCGCTGTCAACGGTTGAAATATATTCCGGATAGAGCGGTTTTACAGTTTTTGTGTCGTACCAATTATACAAATGGCCCTTATACTTTTTTAGTCTTTCCACGGTTAAAAGTATGTTGTTTAAATAATTGTTTCTTTTTTCTTTATCAATTAGTCCAAGCAGTTCTGCACAAATAACAGATATTAATGACAAGCCGATATTTGTCGGAGAAGTTCTGTGTGCAATTCCGTTATACGGCTCTTCTTGAAAATTATCCGGAATTAAGAAATTGTCCTCTTTGCTTAAAAATTCTTCAAAGTATTTCCATGTTTTTTCTGCATATACACGCAACTCGCTTTTTTCTGTGTCGTTCAGTTCTTCTCCTGCATTTTCTTTTGAAATAATATATGTGTGAAGCGGAGAAAAAAGCCATAACAAAGCTACAATAAAACCTACAACCTCTAAATTGGTTCTGCAAAAAGCCGAAAGCAATGATACAACAGCAAAAAACACTGCACACGATTTCATTGAACTGTAATAGTTTTCTACGCTGTTTCCCTGCTTTTTTTCGTATCCCGCAGGAGTCCATTCAAGTGCATGTTTTTTTGAAACATTCCGTGTAAGTCCTTTAAAAGATGCAAAAAGACTGACGATTGCTCTATGAGGAAGCAGCATAAATTCAAGTGTAAACCTTTTTATGTTTACACTTGTTATTAAAATTGTCGCTAATGCAACCAAAAAGCATTTTGTACTGTCAAAGTAAAAAGAAAGCAACAATATTATAAGTTCACACGGTAATATTAAACTTCTTCTCAAATTGTCCGAAATTTTGTATTTTGAGAGGAAGTTTAACTCGTTCTTCTTTTTTATAAAAAGGAATTTTAGTAATTGCCAATCGCCTCTTGTCCATCTTTCCTCTCTTTTCTCATAAGACATATAATTGCTCGGCAAATCGTCAAACGCCACTACATCTCTCGCTAAACCGCATCCGCCCAATTCTCCCTCTAAAAGGTCATGACTTAAAATTGCATTTTCGGGAAGGTTAGCGAGTTTTTCTAAATATCGGTCTATATGAATTATTCCTTTTCCTGCAAATGATGCTCTGAAAAATGCGTCTTGGTACAGGTTTTTTGCAAAAACATCATAACTGCTTACGCCACCGCCATCCGAAAAGATTTCAGTAAAAAATGACCTGTCTGCACTTTGAGGTGTTATTTTTAAATCCGGTGTTATAAAAGTAAATTTATCGGACAAAGGATGCTCAAAAATCTTTGTCAACTCCTCCGCTCCGTTTGGTTCTAACACCGTATCTTTATCAAGAGTCAGTATATACTTCGTGTTTTCTAAATCTTTAATATTCCCCACCACTTCGCAAAAAGTAGTTTTTCCGCCTCTTAAAAGTCTTGCAAGTTCAAGTATTGCACCTCTTTTTCTTTCATAACCCATAAACTTTTTATTTTCTGCGTTAAGAGTACGCTTTCTTATAAAAAAGAAAAAACGCTCTCCGTACTTATTGTTCAGTTCGATTATATTCTTTTTTCCCTGTGCAATTATATTCTCGTCATTTTCATCTTTTGCACAGTCTAAATCGCAAAAGTCCGCAAGTATTCCGAAATACATATTCTTATCACGGTTTGATGCACTTAAAACTGCTATTTTTTCAGTTAAATCGTCTATATCTTTTTCATCTCTTACCAGCGAAGTTATAACAGTTAAAGTTTTTTCTGTTCTTTTTACCTTTTGCAAATATCTCCCCTTAATTTTTCTGTTAACCGCATTGTTTACAATTCGTGTAGATACTTCCAAAAAAGGAATGTGCAAGAATATACAAAAAAGCAGGTTTTTTGTTAAAAAATATACCGAAAGCACGAGTAAATACGAGATTAGAATTACTGCTGATGCATATTTTTTGGGTGAAAAATATCTGTATTTTTTGTTAAATGAATCAAACAAAAACTTAATATAATGTGGGTCTATCAAGTAATTTCCGAAATGCACATTATTTTCTTTTGAAAGTTTTATTGCTCTTTCGCAGACATCTTTTTCCTCGGTATTTAACTTTTTAGATATGTCATAGATACAAGAAAGATAGTAATTTTTTCCTTCCTGGTACATATTGCAATATGTTTCATCGCATAACATAATATTATTTACGGGACTTAGTTTTAAAAGCATTTTTTCAATGTCAAGTTTTTCTGATTCTCTAAGTGAAGTAACTGCATTTGCTGTTATATTCGAAATATCCTCTTCATTTACTCCATATGTTTCATTATTTATTATCTCGGCAATTTTATTTATCAATAACATCTTTATCGCAAACGGTATCATTGAAAGTTCGTAATATGTCATATATTTTTTTTGGAAAAAAGCACACAGTTTTT
>JAZLFH010000025.1:0-20727 GCA_045615705.1 Clostridia bacterium | reverse complement strand
AGATATACATAGGAAATATGGTAAATCACCGAAAGGAAAAGCCGTTTAAAAGCAAGAGATTTCGTGATGTACCCAAAGATGAATGGATAGTTGTTAAGGACACACACGAACCGATCATATCAAAAGAAGCATTCGAGGAAGCTCAAAGGTTAATACATATCCGCAGAAGAGAAAACAGAAGAACCGGGACAGTGCAAATCTTTAGCGGACTTGTGAAGTGCCGAGATTGCGGTCATGCAATGGTATATTCATCAGATACCCAAAGCTATATATGCAGTACATACAACTTTTGGGGCAAAAAGGAATGTCCTTCCCACTATATCCGATATGCCGACTTGTACGGCGTAGTGCTTGCAGATATTTATTGCAAAACTCAAATTCTCGAAAAAGACAGAGATGCTTTATATCAAGCCGCACTCAAATGCAACGAAAATAAGATTAAAGCGGAAACGAAGGAAAACCAAGTCAAGCTTAAAAAGTCAAACAAGCGGATTGAGGAACTGAATACTCTAATTCAAAAAACATACGAAAATTCTGTACTCGGAAACTTATCAAATGAAATAATGGTTTCGCTTCTTCAAAACTACGAGAATGAAAGAACGGAATTAAGAAAAGTCGTAAAAACAATCCAAGAAGAATTAGAAATTTATGAAAGAAATCGAGATAATGCATTTGACTTTATAAAGCTTATAGAAAAGTATATCGGAATAAAAGAGCTTACCGCTCCGATATTAAACGAACTGATACAAAAAATCGAAATCGGAGAAAAATACGAACATCAGGGAAATACATTTCAGGATATACATATTCACTATAAATTTGTAGGTGAAGTTGACATTCCAAACGAATTATGCTACACTAAAAAAGCAATGTAGAACGCAAAAGGTGCGAAAAAGGAAACTTCCTTAAAAAAGATAACAGTCCTGTTATCCGCACCACGCAAAAAGCATCCTATTCGGATGCTTTTTGTTTTATACATTTGATTACATTTTAATATTTACAAAATGTTTTTTACTTATTTAACTATGCTTTCTGTATCAAGTGCAATCATCATTTCTTCATCAGTAGGAATAACCAATGTCTTAACTGTGGCACCTTCCGCACTTACATCAACTGCTTCTCCGCGAAGTTTGTTCTTTTCTTTATCAATTTTTATTCCCATAAATTCAAGACCTGATACAAATCTTTCACGAAGTGCTGAGTTATTTTCACCGATACCTGCTGTAAAGACTATCGCATCAAGTCCACCCATCGCAGCAGCATAGCGACCGATATATTGCTTCACTGAATATACGAACATTTCAAGTGCAAGATGTGCCTTTTCATCGCCCTGTGATTCCTTTTCTGTAAGATCACGGAAATCACTTGAAATCTCAGAAACACCCAACACGCCGGATTTCTTATTCATAACTGTATTCACATCGTCAAGACTAAGATTTTCTTTTTCCGCAATAAACGGGATTATTGCGGGGTCAACATCACCGCAACGAGTACCCATTACAAGACCTGCAAGCGGAGTGAAACCCATTGATGTATCAACAACTTTACCGTTTTTAATTGCTGCTACACTACTGCCGTTGCCAAGGTGAAGTGTGATGAGGTTAAAGTCCTTTTTCCCTAACATCTTTGATGCTTCCTGAGAAACAAAGCGATGGCTTGTTCCGTGGAAACCATACTTTCTAACCTTGTACTTTTCATAATATTCATAAGGAAGTGCATACATGAATGCTTCTTTGGGCATTGTTTGATGAAATGCCGTATCAAATACCGCAACCTGTTTCACGCCGGGGATTACCTTTTCACAAGCATTTATACCTATAAGATTTGCGGGATTGTGAAGCGGTGCGAGTTCCGAACATTTCTCAATAGCCTTTTTAACTTCCTCATCAATAAGAACACTCTCTGCAAAAAGTTCTCCGCCGTGGACAACTCTATGCCCTACCGCACCAATCTCTTCCATAGAAGAAATTACGCCATAATCTTTGCTTACCAAAGAATTAATTACAAGATTTATAGCATCCGAATGGTCTTTCATAGGCTGTTCGATAACAACTGCATCTTTGCCGACAGGTGTATGCTTCAAACGAGAACCTTCAATTCCTATTCTTTCGCAAAGACCTTTTGCCAAAACTTTTTTATCAGACATATCAATAAGTTGATACTTTAAAGATGAACTTCCTGCGTTAATAACAAGTATTTTCATTTTAATATCCTCACTTTCCTTGATTCTGTGCTTGTACGCAAGTTATAGCAATAACACCTACAATATCTTCTGCACAGCAGCCTCTTGAAAGGTCATTAACAGGTTTTGCTATACCCTGCGTAACAGGGCCGTATGCTTCTGCTTTTGCAAGACGCTCCGTAAGTTTATATGCAATATTTCCGACATTCAGATCCGGGAATACCAAAACATTTGCTTTGCCTGCGACCGGACTTCCCGGAGCTTTTGACTGTCCGACAGACGGAACAATTGCGGCATCTGCCTGGAGTTCGCCATCAAGAACCAAATCAGGGCGTTTTTCTTTTGCAAGTTTTGTTGCAAGTTGCATCTTATCCACGAGTTCGCTTTTTGCACTGCCGTATGTAGAATAACTCATCATTGCGATAACAGGATCTGCTTCAACCAAATCTTTAAACGACTTTGCAGAAGATATTGCAATTTCACTTACCTCGTCTGCATCAGGATTTTGGTTAAGTCCGCTGTCTGCATATAAGAATACTCCGTTTTCACCGTACTCACAATTTGGAACACACATAATAAAGAACGCACTTACCAATTTTGTTCCGGGGGCAGTTTTAAGAATTTGAAGTGCCGGACGAAGAACATTGGATGTCGAGTTGCACGCACCTGCAACCATTCCGTCAGCATCACCGTTTTTAACCATCATTACACCATAATAAAGTGGATTTTTTATAGTTTCACGAGCTTGTTCTTCCGTAACTCCCTTGGATTTTCTGAGTTCGTAGAAAAGATTTGCATATACATCAAAATTAGGGTCGGTGTCAGGGTCAACTATTGTTGCTCCGCTGATATTTAAATTCTCACTCTTTGCAAGTTCTTCAATATCATTTTTCTTACCAACGATTTTAAGATTTGCTATTCCCTGATTAAGTGCCGATGCCGCTGCACGGATTGTGCGGATATCTTGGCTTTCAGGAAGAACGATGGTTTTTTTATCCATCTTTGCTCTCTCTATTGTTCTTTCCAAAAATTTACTCATAATCTTTCATCTCCTAAAAATTTTAACAGAAATATTATACAACTTATAAAATAAATCTTCAATAGTTTTTTAAAATATGTTATAATCAATTTTGGATGTGATAATAGTGAAAATTTGTGCAATAGTAGCAGAATTTAATCCTTTTCATCTTGGACACGGTTTTTTGATTGAAAATGCTCGCAAAAATTACGATGCAATAATTGCGATAATGAGCGGTAACTTTGTTCAGCGTGGAGGCGTTTCAGTAAACGACAAAAACCACAGAGCAAAATGTGCAATTAAAAGCGGTTGCGACTTGGTTATAGAACTCCCTGTTGTTTACGCTCAGTCTTTTGCCGAAAATTTTGCCTTTGGTGCAATTAGAACCTTAGAAGCACTAAACATTCCGTGCGACCTGTTATTTGGTTCCGAGTGTGGTAATATTGACGCATTAAAAAATGTTTCAAAGTTTCTTTCCGATGAAAGCAATGAATTTAAAAACATTCTTAAAAACAATTTAGATAGTGGAATGTCGTATATAAGTGCCAGGCAAGATGCAGTTTCATCACTAACCGGTTTTGATAGTGAAATTCTATCTTGTCCGAACAATATTTTGGGCGTTGAATACATTAAAGCACTATCAAAAGATTCTCTTTTAAACCCCGTAACAATTAAAAGAAATGACTCCTTCTTGTCCGCCAAAACAATTCGTGAAAATATAAAGCTCGGCAAAGATATGATTGCTTCTGCTCCTTGTTTATCAAAAAACACCGTGTTTGACTCTGATTTTGAGGAATTGATTTTATACAGAGTTATGACTGCATCAAAAGAAAGCCTTTTGGTTTATCAGGATTCTGACGAAGAACTTATATCAAGAATTTTAAAAAGCAAAGCGACCGGTTCTCTTGATTCATTAATAGAAGATGTAAAGTGTCGCCACTTTACAAGAAGCAGAATCAGGCGTTTTCTGTTTAATATGCTTATTGAAAACCGAATTGAGCCATTTGTAACTCCGGAATATATAAGACCTCTTTTTCATAACGACACAGGAAAAAGCATTCTTAAAGAAGTTAAGTCCGTGTCCTCTCTCCCTATTGCCTCACGAATTGCCGATATTAAAGACAGCAGAATTTTTAAAACAGAATTGATTGCTGACCGTGTTTACAATTTAAAAGCGATGCATTAAAAGATGCATCGCTTTTTGTTTAAAAAATTATTCAACAACTGTTGTCCAATTAAATTTATCAGGAAGTTTTCCGCTTTGAATACCTGTTACGGTATCATAAAGTTTTTGTGAAAGTTCTCCGATTTTTCCGTCTGTAATCTTAACTATTTTGCCGTCCCAGTTAAGTTCTCCGATAGGAGAAATAACGGCTGCGGTTCCGCTTCCGAATGCTTCTTCGAGTTTGCCGTTTTGAGCAGCTTCAAAGACTTCTTCTATTGAAACTTTTCTCTCTTCGACAGGAACTCCCATGTCCTTCAATATTGTAATTACGCTATCACGAGTAATTCCCGGCAATATGCTGCCGTTAAGCATTGGAGTAACTACTTTTCCGTCAATCTTAAAGAAGACATTCATTGTTCCGACTTCTTCAATGTACTTTCTTTCTACGCCATCAAGCCAAAGAACCTGCGTATATCCCTTTTCTTCTGCGATAACCTGAGCTTTAATACTTGCAGCATAGTTTGCCGATGCTTTTGCAAATCCTAATCCGCCTCTTACTGCACGAACATACTCATCTTCAACATAAATCTTAACAGGATTAAGACCTTCTTTATAGTACGCACCTACAGGACTTAAAATTGTGATAAATTTATATGTTTTTGACGGATGAACACCTAAAAACGCATCTGTACCGATTACAAACGGTCTGATATAAAGTGCTGTTCCGTCAGACTTAGGAATCCAATCACGGTCGATATCTACAAGCATTTTAACTGCTTCGGTAAACTCTTTTACATCAATGCTTGGCATACAAAGTCTTTCATCAGACTTATCCGCACGAGCCATATTTGCCTCCGGACGAAACATTCTGACTTTTCCGTCTTTGCAGTTATATGCCTTTAAACCTTCAAAAATTGCCTGACCATAATGAAGAACAACACAAGCGGGGTCAAGTTCAAGCGGTGCGTACGGTATAATTCTGGCATCATGCCAACCCTTTCCCTCTGTATAGTCAATAATCAGCATATGATCAGTAAAAATTTGTCCGAATCCGAGTTTTGTTTCATCTGTCGGCTTTGGTTTCGGGTTAGTTGTTTTTGTAACTGAAATATTCATTTCTGCACTTCCTTTATTGATATATAACTGTATTATGCTACTTTTTCCAACAAAAAGCAAGTAGTTTTTTAAATAAATTTTCGCGTTATTGATAAAAAATGCTTGCATTAAGCATTTAACTGTGCTATAATGCTTTCTGCTTGGATTGTTGATAATAATTTTATATATATTTGAAAGAGGTGAACCATAATGAAAGAGGGTATCCATCCACAGTACGAACAGACCACCATTAAGTGTGCTTGCGGAAATGTTATTGCAACAGGTTCAACAAAAAAAGATATTAATGTTGAAATTTGTGCAAAGTGTCATCCATTCTTTACCGGTAAACAAAAGTTAGTTGATACCGGTGGCAGAGTAGAAAAATTCAGAAAGAAATTCAATATCGAAGACTAATTTGAGAAAAAAATCTGCTTTTGCGGATTTTTTCTTTTCTTTTTAATTATTTTGTGCTATAATAAGTGGAAAGATTTGAAAGGAGTTTTTATAATGAAGGATACATTAAGTAAATTAGGAATTATTCCGGTTGTTAAAATTGATGATGCAAAGAATGCAAAGCCACTTGCAAAGGCTCTCATTGACGGCGGACTTCCCGTTGCGGAAGTAACATTTCGTACAAGTGCCGCACCCGATGCTATTAAAACTATTTCAGACGCATTCCCCGAGATGCTCGTAGGTGCAGGTACGGTTCTTAGTGTTGAGCAGGCTCAAAAAGCAGTTAATTGCGGTGCTAAATTTATTGTTAGTCCCGGATTTAATGCAAAAGTTGTTAAGTGGTGCATTGATAATAATATTCCGGTATTTCCCGGTTGTACAACACCTACGGAAGTTGAAGCAGCGTTAGAAATGGGTCTTGATACAGTTAAGTTTTTCCCGGCCGGTGAGTCCGGTGGACTTCCCAAGATTAAGGCACTCTGTGCTCCGTACACCACTGTTAAGTTTATTCCTACGGGTGGCGTAGATCTTAAAAACCTTAACGAATACCTTTCCTTCCCTCGCATAGCAGCGTGCGGCGGAAGTTTTATGGTAAAGGCAGACTACATAAATAACGGTGAATGGGACAAGATTACAGAAATCACAAAATCGGCAGTTCAGCTGATGCTTGGCTTTGAACTTGCCCACATTGGTATCAATACGGAGAATGCGGACGAGGCAATGAAAGCCGCAAAGTTCTTTGAAAAGATTTTTGGATTTACTGTTAAAGAAGGAAATTCAAGTGTTTTTGCTTCAACATATATCGAAGCAATGAAATCTCCATACCTTGGCAAGAACGGACACATTGCAATTCGTACAAACTCTCTTGAAAGAGCGATGTATTACCTTGGCGATATTTTTGACGAATCTACGCTTAAAACAAACGCAAAAGGTCAAAAAACCGCAATATACTTAAAAGAAGAAATTGCCGGCTTTGCCGTTCATATTGTTCAAGCATAAATTTAATAATAAGCATCAAAATCTAATACTTACAAAAAATGAAAGAGTTCGATAAAAAATCGAACTCTTTAATTTTATATTTCTATGATACTGTAATTATCGCACGGATAATTTCTTTAAAATCATACAATTTTTACATTTTAACTCTCAGTATTCTTACTAAAACAACCAAGTCCAAATCCTACCGCAACTATAAATGCCAAAAATATTATTACTCCATTCCATCCAAAAACGCTTAGAATAGGAGATTTTTTTGTTGGCTTTACTTTGAAAATGAATACTTGACAAAGAATACAAAGTAGTATATATTACGAGTAGTTTGTCATATTAATAAATTCAAAATAATGTTTTTATAAAATCCGACTTGTTAAAGGAGCAGTATTATGGATCTTAAAGGTAAGACAGTTGCCTTTTTGGGCGACAGTATAACGGAAGGCTTTTGTGCGTCTTCCAAAGACAAAACATTTGTCGAAGTTTTTAAAAGAATAACAGGCAGTACCGTAATAAATTACGGAATAGGCGGAACAAGATTTGCACCGCAAAAAAGTCCATCGGAAGATCCTAGATATGATGAGGATTTTATTTCCCGTGTTCCGTTGATGGAACAAGATGTTGATTTGATTGTAGTTTTCGGCGGTACAAACGATTTCGGTCATGGCGATGCCCCGTTTGGCGAGATAAATGATGTCAAACCGGATACTTTTTGTGGTTCGTGCGACCATTTAATGAAAATTTTAATAGAAAAATACCCGTTAAAGCCGATTGTATTTATGACTCCGCTTCACAGAACCGGAGAAGATACTTTGATAAACAAAATCGGATTAGAAAGAAAAATCTTGAAAGAATATGTTGATATCATTCGGACAAAAGCCGACAAATACTCAATCCCTGTCTTTGATTTGTTTAGTGTGAGCGGTATGCAACCAAATGTTGAAGCACAAAATAAACTGTACTTTGCAGATGGCTTGCATCCAAACGATTTAGGGCATGAGAAAATTGCAAGCATGTTAAAACAATATCTTGAAAACAACATTTTGTAAAAAATTGTTTTCAAATTGCATAATTAATTTTATATGTGAGGTTTGTTGAGTTCATCATGACTACAGATGAAAAGAAAAGTGAAATATTAAAACTATTAAAAAGAGATGGAATTGTTAAGGTTTCTTTGCTGTCTGAGATGTTTGACACTTCCGAAGTAACTATCCGTAACTACCTTTCGGACATGGAGTCAAAAGGTCTTTTGTCGCGTGTACATGGCGGTGCCGTAAGTTCATACAGACCGTATTACAGTATGAATTTATCACAGAGGCTTGAAACCAACCAAGAGGAAAAATTAAGCATTGCAAAAAAAGTTTCGGAAATGGTTTCTCCCAACGAAACCATAATGCTCAATTCGGGAACAACCACCCTTTTGGTTTTTAGGGCTCTCCCCTATAATTATAATCTGAATATTGTTACAAATTCAATTTCTATCGCCTTGGAAGCTTCCAGCAATCCCAATTTTAATGTTGTTTTAATCGGCGGTTCTGTAAATAATAAATATCAGTTTACCTACGGCAGCGATGCTGTAACACAGATAGAAAGTTATCATGCGGATAAACTGATTCTGTCTGTAGACGGTGTGGACTTAAATTACGGATTAACAACATATTACGATAAAGAAACATCTGTGGATAAGTCAATGCTTTCTTGTGCAGACACAAAAATAATTGCTACTGATTTAACAAAATTTTCACGAAAAGCATTTGCAAAGATTTGCGATATTGATGAGATTGATATGATAGTTACAAATTCAAAAATTCAAAAAGACATAATAAAGCAATTTGAATCAATAGGCAAAACAGTAGTTCTTTCGTAAAAAAAAGTGGGTGTCGCATTTTGCGACACCCACTTTTATTGCTTATAATTTTCTAAAAATGAGTCTATATCTCTCAATGCTTTTCTGATAAGTTCTTCATCGGGAAGCATAACGATTCTTATTCGGTTTTGTTCCTTGTATTCAAAACAACTCCCGGGCATTACCAAGATTTTTTTGCTGTGCAGAAGGTCAAGACACATTTTTTTATCATCTTTAATATTTGATTTAACACTCGGAAATATGTAAAAAGCACCATTATTTTTTTCGTATGAAATATTTTTACATTTGGAAAGTTCGTCTAATGCTGCTTCTCTTCTGTTAAAAAGTTTTCCGCCAAAAGAAACTGCATTTTTCGGAGTTACATTGTCCTTTAATGCAACGGGAATAATTAAATTCGTCAAAGAATTTGCACAAAGCCTCATAGATGCTAATTTGTCTATCGCTGCTCTGAGCACGCTCTTTTTGAGTTCATCGCCTGACAAAGTCATCCACCCGCATCTTAATCCGCATATATTGTGCGATTTTGAAAGTCCGTTAAAAGTAACGCAAAGTGTCTCCTTATGTGCTAAAGATGCAACAGATATCATTTCTGCATCCGAATATATCAACCTATCGTATATCTCATCAGAAAGAATGATCAGATTCTTTTCATACGCAATGTCGGTTATTTCTTTCAACACTTTTTTGCTGTAAACAGCACCTGTCGGATTGTTTGGGTTTATTACGAGAATTGCTTTTGTGTTTTCCGTAATTTTACTTTTAATATCCTCAATGTTCGGGAACCAAGTGTCCTTGTCGCAGTTGTAATACACAGGAATACCGCCTGCAATTTTTATGCTGTTAGACCACAAAGAATAGCAAGGTGAAGGCAAAAGTATTTCGTCTGTTTCGTTTATCAATGCAGTTGTAAGCATTGTTACACCTTCGCTTACACCGTTTGTTATATATATATCATTTTCTTGTAAATTCGCAATTCCGTTATCTCTGTGATATTCAATAATTGCACAAACCGATTCTTTCATTCCTCTAAAATCGCAATAACTTACTGTATCAAGCATTTTTGAAGTAATTACTTCTTTTATTGAATCCGGCATCTCAAATCCGAAAATCCCGGGATTTCCCGTATTCAATTTTAGTATGTTTTCTCCTCTTTTTTGCATATTGAGTGCTTCTTGATAAAGTTCTCCGCGAATTCCGGAATAAATGCTTTCAAGTCTGCATGCAACTGAAATATTTTTCAAAAAAACACCTTCTTTTTTATAAAAACACCTTGATTATAATTTAAAAGCATTATATAATCAAATATATATTATGTGCGTATTGCATAACAAAATTATTATATTGAGGTGTAATAATGATAATTTTCAAAGATTTTGTTCTTGATATATACAAAGAAGGCGGAATAACTGCTGCCGCCAACAAACTTTATATGTCTCAACCTGCACTAAGTACCTCTCTAAAAAGATTAGAGGCTGATTTAGGTGTAACACTTTTTAACAGAGCAACTGCACCTATACAGTTAACCAAAGAAGGCGAATTATATATCGAGGCACTAAATCAAATGAGCATCTTGACGAAAAATTTACAACTTAAATTTGATGATATTAAGAACTTAAAAAGCGGAAATCTTTCTGTTGGAGCGGCACACTTTGTTACATCTTTCTTTTTATTGGGAACAATATCAAAATTCTCCGAGATTTACCCCGGAATATCGGTAAATGCTGTAGAATCAAATTCATCTTCCCTAAAAGAAAAATTGTTAAACGGGGACCTTGACATTGTTGTTGATTATGATTTTGACGCAACATATTTTGAGTCCTACCCAATACTTACGGAAAAAATATTTTTATGCGTTCCAAAGCATTTTTCCGTAAACAAAAAACTTTCTCAATACTATATGAGAAGAAATGAGATTATTTCAGGAGGAAATGTTCCATATATTAATCCAAACGACTTGATTAAATGTTTACAAAACGAAAAGTTTATTCTTATGCGTGAAGGAAACAACATGGGAAAATACTCGGCAAACATATTGGAATCGGCAGAAGTAATCCCCAATGTGCTGTTAAAAACAGACCAGTTAGTTACGGCTTTTGAAGCATCTGTTTCAGGTCTTGGAGTAACATTTATAACCGACAGGATAGCAAAAGCAATTGATGATAAAGACAACTTATTCTACTACGGAATAGACGGTGAAAACGGGTATAGGACTCTTTATTTTGCCACAAATAAAAATATGTACACAAGTAAAGCCGCAAAGGCATTTATAGATTTCACAATAAACAGAAACAAACAATAAAACCCGCCTAAGCGGGTTTTATATTACTAAATTTTCAATCCGAATTTCAGTTATTTTACTTGCCTCGGGCGAGTATTTTTTTACGCCAAAGCCTCCGTGGTCATCGCTTCCTGCGGTTATAAGCAAACTGTTTTCTTTTGAAAAATTGACGCACTCATTGATTAATGCTTTTGAATGAGCGGGATAATAACATTCAAATCCGTCTATTCCGAGTTGTAAAAAGTCTTTCATGTGCTTATTAAAATCACTTTTAAATGTAACACCGATATGTGCCAAAACAGCCTTTCCGCCGGCATTATGAATTAAATTGATTACTTCTTTTGAGGATTTAAAGCCCTTGTAACCGCAATCGTACCTTTTATATAACTCCATACATTTAGGGTAAGGACCTGTAACCTTTTTGGAAATTAAATAATCTACACCTTTCCAACCGCCGTTTTTAGGATTTCTGACAAATTTTTGATAATCTTCAAAACTCACTGTTGAAAAATCTTTTTCCATTTTTTTTATTAGTTTCTCGCTTATGTCTTCCATCGTTTTGCGATTTTCTTCCAAGAAATTTTTAAGCAAAGCACTGTTTATATCGTAATTATATGCCAAAATATGTGTGGAAGTTCCTAAGTAATCCGAAGTTATCTCAACACCACGCACTACACCGATTCCAAATTTATTGCACTCCGTTTCTATTTCCGGATACGCATCAATCGAATCGTGGTCGCACACGGAAATTAAAGAAAGTCCTCTTTTTGATGCTTTTTCCGCAATTTCTTTTGGTGAAAGCGTGCTGTCGGAATAATACGAATGAATGTGTAAATCTGCTTTTTTCATCAAAGTAATTCAATCCCAAATAGCCCACAGGTATCTATCGTCTTTTTATCCCATGCAGATGCCTGAACTTCACCGATGTGAGCCTTATTTAAAAAGAGCATACAAAGTCTTGACTGACCTATTCCGCCACCGATTGTAAGAGGAAGTTCACCGTTTAACAGCATCTTATGGAACTCTAAATTTTCCCACTCTTTTTTTCCTCGCTTTTCAAGCTGATACTTTAAAGTTTTTTCATCAACTCTGATTCCCATCGAAGAAATTTCAAGCGGTTCGTTTAAAACATTATTCCAAAAAATTATATCTCCGTTAAGCGACCAGTCATCATAGTCGGGAGCCCTTCCGTCATGCGGTTTTCCGGACTTTAAGTCATCTCCTATTTGCATTATAAATGTAGTATGATGCTCTTTTACATATTCCGTTTCTCTTTCTTTGGGCGTAAGATTCGGATACATATTTTCAAGCTCCTGCGACTTAATAAACGAAACTTCACGAGAAATCGGAAATTTAAGGTTGGAGTAAATATTATTAACCGTTTCTTGAGTATCGCATATTGCATTAACTATTGTTGTAACCGTTTTTTTCAAATACTCTTCTGTTCTGTCTTCTTTTGTAATTACTTTTTCCCAATCCCACTGGTCAACATACACCGAATGAATGTTATCAAGTTCTTCATCACGGCGAATTGCGTTCATATCCGTGTAAAGTCCGCTTCCTGCTTCAAAGCCGTATCGTTTTAATGCGAGTCTTTTCCACTTCGCAAGTGATTGCACTACCTGAGCATTAACTTTGTCGGCAGCCGGAATATCAAAACTTACAGGGCGTTCCACACCGTTAAGATTGTCATTTAATCCGCTCTTTTCGGACACGAAAAGCGGTGCACTGACTCTTCTTAAATTCATTGAACCACTTAGCGTATCTTGAAATATTCTTTTGACAAGAGATATTGCCTTTTGAGTTTCATAAAGACTTAATGACGGTCTGTAACCATCGGGGATTTTTATTCTATTCATAATAACTCCACCTAAATAATTATTGTAGATATTTTAGCATCAATTACCCCTGTTGTCAAATAAAAAAGGTTGCATATGCAACCTTTTTTACTATTCGTTAATCCCTTGACGGGAGTTTTTCTTTAAACAAAATACTAATTGTCCAAAGACCTGCCAAGCCGACTATTGTATAAATAATTCTGCTTACAAGGGCTGTCTGTCCGCCAAAAATAGAACCGACAATGTCAACTCCGAAAAGACCTATTGAGCCCCAGTTAAGTGCTCCGATAATTACAAGCACCAATGCGGTATTGTCCATTTGATTTCACTCCTTTTCACATCAGTAATATTCCCGATATGAAAAGATATGATACATCATTTTTTTACCGATTTAAGATGCCAAATTTTATCAGAATACTCTTTGATTGTTCTGTCACTTGAGAAAAATGAAGAATTTGCAGTATTAATTACTGATTTTCTTATCCAAGAATTTCTGTTTCTGTATTCTTTATCAATTTTTTCGTGAATGAGTATATAACTTTCAAAATCACGAAGTACCATATACTCATCTGCATTTTGATGATCACCAAAAAGAAGTGCTTGGTAAAGGTCATAATACAGTTTAGGTTCGTTTTTATTAATTTCGCCGTTAATCAGCATATCAAGAACCTTTTTAATATCTGCATTTGTTGAATATACATCTTGAGAGGTAATCCTTACTTCTCTTACCTCATCTGATTTAAGTCCAAAAAGGAATATATTATCCTCCCCCACAAGTTCTGTCATTTCAACATTTGCACCGTCAAGAGTACCTACGGTTAAAGCCCCGTTTGCCATAAATTTCATATTACCCGTTCCCGAAGCTTCCTTTCCGGCAGTTGAAATTTGCTCACTTACATCAGCGGCAGGGATAATTTTCTGGGCTAATGAAACACCGTAGTTTTCAATAAATACTACCTTAATTTTTCCACCGATAGATTCATCATTGTTGATTAATTCTGCAACATCATTTATAAGTTTAATAATTAATTTAGCTCTTGCATATCCCGGTGAAGCTTTTGCACCGAAAATAAATGTGTGCGGATAAATGTCCAAATTCGGATTTTGTTTAATTTTATTGTACAGGTAGAGAATGTGCAATACATTTAAAAGTTGGCGTTTATATTCGTGAAGTCTTTTTACCTGAACATCAAAAATAGAATCGGGGTTAACTTCTATACCGTTATGTTCCTTGATATATTCTGCAAGTTGAACCTTCTTTTCTCTCTTCATCTTATCAAAAGCATCCAAGAATTCTTGGTTATTAAGATGCTCTTCGAGATTTTTGAGTTTTTCAGGTTTTTTCAGCCAGTCTTTTCCTGCATATTTTGTAAGTAATTTTGAAAGTTCCGGATTTGCAAGACCGACCCAACGGCGGAAAGTAATTCCGTTTGTAATTGATACAAATTTTTCAGGTGTAAGATTGTAGTAATCACGGAAAACATCTTTTTTCAAAATATCGGTATGAAGTCCGGAAACTCCGTTTATTGCATGGCAAGATGCAAGACAAAGATTTGCCATATTTATATAATTATGGGCAACGACAGACATGTAGTTAATCTTTCCCCAATCATTGCCATAGACACTTACCAACTTTTCTTTAAGTCTGTTATTTATTTCATCAACAATCATCCAAAGTCTTGGGAAAAGTCGTGCGAACATATCCATGGGCCACTTTTCAAGTGCTTCGCTCATAATGGTGTGGTTTGTGTAACCGAACACTTTATTGACAACTTCCCAAGCATCATCCCAACCGTAGCCCTCCTCATCCATGAGAATTCTCATCATTTCGGGAATCGCTATTGCGGGATGTGTATCATTAATGTGAATTGCAATATCATCTGCAAGATTTGATAAATCACCGTTGTGATGTCTTTTGTATCTGCTTATAATCCATTGAATCGTGCAAGACACGAAGAAGTACTGTTGTTTTAATCTAAGTGCTTTTCCTTCTTCATGATTGTCTTCGGGGTATAAAACTTTGCTTAATGTTTCTGCTAACGCTCTTTCTTCAACAGCTTTTACATAATCTCCGCCACTGAAAGAACGCATGTCAAGTTCGTGTTCCGAATGTGCAGACCAAAGCCGTAATGTGTTGACAATTTTTGAATTATAACCTACTATCGGCATATCGTAGGGGACGCCTACGACATTTGTAGTATTTTCGTATGTTACGGTCATTCCTTTGTCGGTATATGTTGTATTTACATTACCTCCGAAACGAACTATCATTTTTTCTTCCGGACGAGCGATTTCCCAAACTGAACCATCATCGAGCCAATTATCCGGCATTTCAATTTGATAACCGTCAATAATTCTCTGTCTGAAAAGTCCGTACTCGTATCTTATACCGCAACCGAATGCAGGGTAATCAAGTGCTGTAAGAGAATCCAAAAAACAAGCCGCCAACCGACCAAGTCCGCCGTTTCCGAGACCCGCATCGGATTCCGCCTCTTCTATTTCATAAAGAGAGCAACCGAGTGAATTAAGTGCTTTTTCATAATCCTTTGTAAGTCCGAGGTTAATAAGATTGTTGCCTAATGCTCTACCCATTAAAAATTCAAATGAAAGATAAAAAAGTTCTTTGTTTTTTGCCTTTCTCTGACTTCTTCTGTAATTTGTCCAACCTTCCATCATTTTATCTCTGACGGTCAAGGCTGTTGCTTTATAAATATGTGATTTTGTTGCATCGTCAAGGGTTCTGCCGTAGTGCCTGCCTAATTTCCCTATTATTTCATCCCTTATGGCTTCCTGTGTCGGAGTAAGTTTAATTTTTGTTTCTTTAACTGGCATTTTAATTTCCTTTCTATATGTTCTTGTACAAATCTATATATTTTTTAGCCGAATTTGTCCATGAAAAGTCTTTCGCCATAGCACGCCTTATGATTCCGTTCCATGCCTTTTTATCATTTTCATATTTACTCTTGGCATATTCAATAATTCCGAGCATTTCATGTGCGTTATAATTTTTAAAACTAAACCCATCTCCCGTATTGTCATACTCGTTATAAGGTTCTACCGTATCTTTAAGACCGCCGGTTTCTCTTACGATAGGAATTGTTCCGTAACGCATTGCAATCATTTGACTCAGTCCGCAAGGTTCAAACAAAGAAGGCATCAAAAAGCAGTCCGCTCCTGCGTAAAATCTATGAGATCTTCCCTGGTCAAACATTACACAAGATGACACTGTACCTTTGTATTTCCATTCAAATTCATGAAATTTGTCTTCGTATCTTTTATCGCCGGTTCCCAAGATTGCGACCTGAACATTTCCGAGCGAAATAATGTTATCAAGCACACATTCCACAAGGTCAAGCCCTTTTTGAGAAGTAAGTCTTCCGACCATTGCAATCAAAAACTTATTTTCGTCTTGCTTAAGTCCTATTTCTTGTTGCAGTGCAAGTTTGTTTATCTTCTTTCGGCTTATAAATGACCTTGCATCAAATTTTTCACTGATTGCCTCATCTGTACGAGGATTGTACTCAATATAATCAACTCCGTTGATTATGCCGTGTAAGCTATTTTTTCTTGCTCTTAAAAGTCCGTCAAGTTTTTCTCCGAAATATGAATTCTGAATTTCTTGTGCATAGGTGGGACTTACGGTTGTAACTGCGTTACTGTATACAATGCCACCCTTCATAAGATTTGCATCAGAGAAAAATTCAAGTTTATCGGGCGTAAAATAGTAGTCGGAAAGGTCAGATACATCTTTTATTGTGTCCAAATCATAAATGCCTTGGAACTTTAAGTTGTGAATAGTGTACACAGTCTTAATTTGACGATATCTGTTATCGTGCTTGTAATGAGCATCTAAAAGCACACTTACAAGACCTGTCTGCCAATCATTTGTATGAATAACATCCGGGAAAAAGTCAATTATTTGAAGCAGTGCTAAAACAGCCTTATCAAAGAATACAAATCTCTCTATATCGTCTGCCATATTGCTGTAAATCGTATCGGAACCAAAATAAAACTCATTATCGACAAAGTAGTATGTTACTCCGTTTTCCACAAGTTCAAAAACTCCGCAGTACTGACTTCTCCAACCCATTTTTATATATATATGGTCAATATATTTCATTTTTTCGGTATATTTTTTGTCAATCATGCCGTATTTTGGCAGAATTACACGGGCATCCGTGCCTTGACGAACCAATTCGTTAGGTAACGCTCCGATAACATCGCCTAATCCTCCCGTTTTAACAAACGGAACACATTCGCTTGCCGCAAAAAGAACTTTCATATAGTATGCCTCCTCAAACTGTTGCTGATTTAGGTAATATTGCAGGATAATCCAAAGCCCCAATAAGACGCTTCCCGTCCCCGACAACACATTCTTTATCTATTACAGCATTTTCAATATAACAATTATTGCCTATTCTTGTATTTTGCATTATGATGCTGTTCTTAATAACCGTACCTTTTCCGATTTCCACATTCCTGAATATTACACAATTCTCAATTTCTCCTCTTACCGAACAGCCATCGCCCAAAATTGACTTTTTAACCGAAGAACCATTGTAATATCGTGTAGGAACATTATCTTTTACTTTTGTATAAATTAAGTTTTCACCTGCAAAAAGTTCGTGGCGTACATTTTCATCTATCATAAGCATATTTGCATCATAATAACTTTTTACAGAATCAATTGATGCTACAAATCCACTGTATTTGTAGCCGTATATCTTCATACTGTTAACATTTTTCAGAATAATATCTCTTATAAAGTCATGACTCCCTTGTGCGTATGCCTCATCAATAATTTCTTCAAGTTTTATTCTATCAACAATGTACATACTCATTCCGCAGTGTTTGGATTTTGGGTTTTGCGAAGCATAAGAAACACTCGTTACTCGCATGTCATCATCAACTTCATATACGGTAGAACGACTCAAAACATCTTTCTTTTCGACATCGTTATATATGACGGTAACATCTGCACCGGTAGTTTTATGTTGTTCTATTGCATCATTAAATGTCATATTGCACACCTTGTTTCCTTCTGCAAGTACAACATATTTTTGAGTGTTATTTTGAAGATAAGTAAGAACTCCGTGTAAAATATCTACATTTCCTTCATTTATTCCTATTGCCTCTCCTCTTAAATATGGCGGAAGTATAAAAAGCCCTCCATCTTTACGGCTTAAATCCCACGGAGCACCATTTCCTAAATGGTCCATTAAAGAACTGTAATTTATATGTGTTGCAACGCCTACATTGATTATTCCCGAGTTAACCATACTCGAAAGTACAAAGTCAATCAATCGGTAATTGCTTCCGAACGGCAGTGCAGACTCCGCACGGACATTATCTGTAAGTTCGTTCATTTTAACTGTACGGTTTTCCGCCAAAATGAGTCCTAATGTATCATTCACAACATTCACCTACTTTCTCTTGGTAATGGATTCTTCTACCATCGCATTAATTCCTACTTTTGATTCGTTTGCTATACTTAAATTTCCTCCGATAAGAGTTATGGAATTAGAGCAATACTTGCTTTTGTATTCATCTTCACCCTTTTTAGCATCGCCTATTATTGCATCATCCCCGATTACTGTACCTGTTCCTATAATAGACTTGTTTACTACCGCATTTTTTCCTATAACAGAACCCGGGAAAATAATAGAATCGGTTACTTTTGCACCATCTTCAACCGTTACGGATTCAAATAAAATTGAATTCTTTACCTCGCCCGAAATATTACAACCATCCGTTACAAGGCTGTTTTCCAAAACCGATCCTTCTTTAATAAAGTGCGGAGGGCAGACAGGATTACGGCTGAAAATTTTCCAACCGCTGTCGTCTAAATCAAGTACGGGAGGATCTTTTAAGAGGTCCATATTCGCTTCCCAAAGACTTTGAATTGTTCCCACATCTTTCCAATATCCGTCAAAACTGTATGCAAACATCTTCTCTCCTGCGTGGAGCATTTTGGGAATGATGTTTTTTCCGAAGTCGTTGTTGCTTTCGGGGTCGTGTTCGTCAATATTTAAATACTTTTTAAGTGCCTGATAACTGAATACATAAACGCCCATTGAAGCAAGAGTGCTTTCGGGATTTTCAGGTTTTTCTTCAAATTTGGTTATCTGCATATCTTTATCAGCAGTCATAATTCCGAATCTGCTTGCCTCTTCAATGGGAACATCAATTACTGCAATTGTAACATCTGCACCCTTTTCACGGTGAAAATCTATCATCTTTCCATAGTGCATTTTATAAATGTGGTCGCCCGAAAGTATCAAAACATATTTTGGATTAAACTGTTCGATAAATTCCATGTTTTGATATATGGCGTTGGCGGTACCTTTATACCATTCTCCGCTTGCATCAGTTTGATACGGAGGTAAAACATAAATGCCTCCGTTATTTCTGTCTAAATCCCAACTACTTCCGCTTCCGATGTAAGTATTCAGTTCAAGAGGTCTGTATTGCGTAAGTATACCAACCGTATCAATTCCTGAATTGACACAGTTGCTGAGTGCAAAATCAATTATGCGGTATTTACCGCCGAAAGGCACAGCCGGTTTTGCAACACTTGAAGTCAAAACTCCAAGTCTGCTTCCCTGTCCGCCTGCCAGAATCATTGCTACGCATTCTGTTGCTCTCATTTTCCTTCCCCTTTTCTTTTTTGAGGTTTACGCCTTATATACATACAAGACATTGCAGGAACATTGATGCTTACCGAATACTTTTTGCCATCCTGCCATCTTTTTTTGGCTTTAATATTTTCATTTTGAGTTCCTTGTCCTCCAAACCACTTATCATCTGACGAAAATACAACTTCATATTCTCCCGATGAATAAACTCCGACAATATAGTCATCATACCTTACAGGTGTAAAGTTTGCAATTACATATATTTTTTCTGAGCTGCTTTTACCTTTTCTGATAAAAGAAACAATAGACCTGTCGGAATCTTCCGGATTTATCCATTCAAAGCCGTCCCAAGAGTCGTCTGTTTCCCAAAATGCTTTGTTGTTAAGATAAAATTTGTTTAGTTCTTTTACATAGTTTTTTATCATTCGGTGCGAGTCATACTCTAAGAGTTTCCATTCCAATCCTTCGTAAAAACGCCATTCAATAAATTGTGCAAATTCTCCGCCCATAAAAAGCAATTTTTTACCGGGGTGTGCCATCATATACCCGTAAAAAGCCCTTAGCGAATCAAACTTCTGTCCGTAAAGGCCTGACATTTTCTGAATAAGAGAACATTTTCCGTGGACTACTTCATCGTGCGAAAGCGGAAGAATGTAATTTTCGGAAAAAGCATACATCATTGAAAAAGTGAGAAGGTTATGATTACCGCTTCTGAAAAGTGCATCGGTTGACATGTACTTTAACATATCGTTCATCCAACCCATATTCCACTTATAGTTAAAACCAAGTCCTCCGTCATCTACCGAATGAGTAACCATTGGCCATGCCGTTGATTCTTCTGCAATCATTAACACATTTGGGAAAAGTTTAAAAACCTCCGTGTTTAAAGTTTGTAAAAATTTAATTGCTTCAAGGTTTTCCCTGCCGCCGTATTTGTTTTTCTTAAACTCTTGCCGTCCGTAATCAAGGTAAAGCATACTTGATACGGCATCTACTCTTATTCCGTCAATATGATATTTTTCAAGCCAAAAAATTGCACTGGAAACCAAGAAAGATATTACTTCATTCTTTCCGTAATCGAAAATCAAAGTCCCCCACTCTTTATGCTGTCCCATTATCGGGTCTTGATATTCAAAAACAGTTGTTCCGTCAAAATTCGCCAAGCCGTGTGCATCTCTCGGAAAGTGTGCGGGAACCCAGTCCAAA
>JAZLFH010000024.1:0-2118 GCA_045615705.1 Clostridia bacterium | reverse complement strand
GGGTGTCCCTTCCGCTTTCCGCAAAAACGGTCGAGGTCCCTTATGGCACGGCAAAAGCGGATATAACAGCCGGAGGAACGATCGACGTCCGTATCCCCGCACGAAGCGGCGCAGTCATCTTCTGCCGCTGAAAATACGTAAAAAGGGCGTGTCTCAATAAGTGAATTTTTCACAAATTGAGGCTACGTCCTTTCTTTTTCTCTAAATTGTTGATAACTCTTAAATTTTTCTTGATTTTTGCGTACAAAAACCAGAGTTCGCATTATTTGCGAGCTCATTTTTTGTTTTTTCTTTTTTTACGCCACTTTTATTTCGTGTAAAAATTGTCCCTGACGGTTGGCTATCGTCTTGTTGTGCAGTTTTTGTATGTTATATGCTAAACAAAGAAGAAGAGTTTCTGTTTTAACATTCGTTGTTCCTCGAGTTAAGAATCTTCTAAATCCCATATCCTCTTTTAACACTCCAAAAGCACCTTCTACTTGTATTGAGCGATTCATCCTAAGCAAGATACCTTGCTCTGTGCTAATTCTTGTGAGCATTTTTTCTCTTTGCTTTTTGAATGTTTTTGATACTTCAAGTCGCTTTGTTCGTTCATCAAGCGAGGTATTACATCTTGAGTTTTGTTTTATGCATTGTGTCTTATATGGGCAACCGGTACAACTTTCACATTCGTATTTCGTTTTCTCTGATATATATCCGCTTGCTGTTTTAGAATATCTTGTGCCTACACTAACAAGGCTTCTGCCAAACTTACAGGTATATGTGTCAGTAGTTTCATCATAGGGCATATTTTCTAATCTGCCGATATCATTCTTGTATCTTCTTGTTTTTGTCTGTTCGTAATTTGCAGGCTTAATACAGGCGTCTTGGCGGTTTTCTTCAAAATATGTATAATTTTCTTCGCTCTCATAACCTGCATCTGCTGTTGGATACATATATTTTAATCCAAGTTCTTTTTTAATTTTCTCCATAAAGGGGATAAAGGTATTTACATCATTTCTTTCGTTAAATATTTCTGTTGCAACAATATATTCCGCATCAACTCCAATTTGTACATTGTATGCCGGTTTAAGTTGCGAATTTCTCATATGGTCTTCTTTCAAATGCATAAAGGTTGCACTCTCATCTGTTTTTGAAAGACTGTTTCTGTCTTTCATTCTGCGAAGATAATATTCGTATTTTCTCTCTTTTTCGTACCATTCGCAAATCAGTTCATAATCTCTTTGAAATTGCGTTTTATGTTTACCTTTGCCGGTTGAAAAATCAATGTTTGATTTGTGCTTTATCTTTTCAAGTTTGCCAAAGAATTTTTTTAATTTTTTAGCAGTAATATTCTCCGCCAAATACATTCTAAACTCATATTGGTCAAGAAGCTTAGGTAAATCCTTATGCATCTTATCTTGAAGCTTTGCCTGATTTTTAAGGATGGTTTTCTTCCATACGAAGGTGTATTTATTCGCATTAGCTTCTATTTTTGTGCCGTCTACAAAAAGGTTTTCGCATGAAAGTTCTCCATAATCTTTAAGTAAAAGCACTACCTGATTAAACAATCCGTCTACAACATTCTTAAGCCTTGAACTTCTGAATCGTGCGATTGTATTATGATCAGGTGCTTTTGCTCCTTCCAAAAGATACATAAAGTTAATATCTCTTTTACATGCAGTTTCAATCTGTCGTGATGAGTATATGTTGTTCATATACGCATACACAAGGACTTTAAAAAGATTCTTCGGGGACGCTGCACAAATTTTCTCTTTTCGAGAATACGCTCTATACAATTCTGTATAATCTATTTCCTCCAATACATTGCTTAGCAAGCGTACCGAATCATCTGCCGGAATATTAATTTCAAAATTAATTGGAAAAACCAGTTGAAAATTTTTAGTTTTTGTAGTATAATCTACTCGTATATTTGGTTGTTTTGTCATACTTCAATTATACCACAAAAGCCGCTGAGTTTCCATACTTTTGCGGCTTTTTGTGTGTAAAAATTTACAAAAAATTCGGGACTGCCTCACTGCTTTAGTGAGACAGCCCCTTCAGACTGTCGAAAAAGTCGTTCTACCGCAGATAGAAAGATAAAAATGCTTCAAAAAGCATTCCCCCGAAAAGTCGTCC
>JAZLFH010000023.1:0-53151 GCA_045615705.1 Clostridia bacterium | reverse complement strand
ACGCCTTGTAAAATGATTTTTAAATTATTTAAGATGAATAAACCCACCGTTTAGGTGGGTTTATTTTATTTTTATTACAAGGCTACCGTCAAACTTCCCTTCTCGGCGTATGCACATACGCTTTCGGAGACGGTTTAAGACTTCTACATCTATTTTCAGAGCCACCCTATTCGGTAGCGAAGTTTGTAAAGTAGTTCTGTATGAGAACAACGGGCGTTCCTCTGTCGCCACTGCCACTGGTAAGGTCGGCAAGGCTACCCAAAAGGTCGGTCAAACGGCGTGGCGTAGTACCCTGAGATGCCATATTACCAACCAAGTTGGAATCCTTCTCACGGATTTTTTCTTTCATAGCCTCACTAAGTGCTTCGCCTGAAAGGTCTTTAAGGTCATTATCTGCAAAATACTTCATTTTAAGTTCGTTGGGAGTTCCCGCAAGGCGAGAGGTAAAAGCAGGAGAAACAACGGGATCTGCAAATTCCCAAATACCGCCTACCGGATCTTTAAAGCAACCATCACCGTAGACCATTGCTTCCATTTTCTTTCCGGTTTGGTTGTAAAGTTCTTTTGCAAGTGCCTCGATAAACGGCTTTGTGTCCTTCGGGAAAAGTTTTACCTTGTCATCGGTTGCTCTGTTTGAACCGATAATGCCGTAATCGGGGTTAAAACCGCTTCCCGAAACACTTTCGGTCAAGATATTATCCATTGACAGAACAATGTTTGCACCTGCATTCTTGATAATTCTCTTTGTGCGTTCTTTTGTGTGAATATCACAGCAAAGAACATTCTTTGTGTAGTTTAAGATGTACTTGGGGTCATTTGAGAAAATAATCTCGATGTGATCGCCAAAACTCTTGTAGTAGTCGATATAATCAACGCCGGTGAAGGTGTGAATTGTATTTTTGCCGAACACTTTGCGAAATTCTGCTTCCGTAAAGTTGTCCGTATAAGGATTTACGCCCTTTTCGTCCGCATAGTCAATGCTGAAAAACTCGTTTCCTTTTTCATCACCGGGATACGAGAACTGAATGTAAAGTTTTTCGCAACTCATCGCCATAGCTTTTAACATAACGGTAAAACGATTACGGCTTAAAATCGGGAATACAATACCCATATCTTTTCCGCCCATTTTATTTCTTATGTCTTCGGCAATTTGCTCACAGGTAGCATAGTTACCTTGAACACGACCTATAACCGATTCGGTAACGGCGACTATATCCCCGTCATTAAGAGAGAACCCTTCCTCTTTGGAAGCCTTGACAACACTGTTTGCAACTTCTTTAACGAGGTCATCTCCTTCTTTGAAAATAGGGGTAATAATACCGCGTGATGTAACACCGGTGTAACGCATAAATTTCATTCCTTCCCGACCGCATAATGCAAACGGTCATTTAACTTGATTATACTAACACAAAATTGACTTATTGTAAATGTTTTTTTTAAAAAAAGCATAGTAAATTTCCCGCATTTTCAAAAAAAATAAAAAAAAGAAAAAAAGTTCTTGCATTTTATTAAATTGTCTGTTAAAATACTTTTTGCATTAAAAATTGTAATTATACCTAAGGGGGTAAGATAAATGGCTAAATGTGATATCTGCGGAAAGGGCGTTACCTTTGGAATAAAGGTCAGCCATTCACACCGTCGTGCAAACCGCACTTGGAAAGCAAACGTAAGAACGGTAAAGGCACTTGTAAACGGAACTCCCAAGACTGTTCACGTATGCAGCCGTTGCCTTCGCAGCGGAAAAGTTGTTCGTGCTATATGATTTGTTTGTAAAACGAACGGCATATTTAAAAATTTGATTCAAACAGAGGTAAACTCACCTAAGTAAGGTGGGTTTATTTTATTTAAACTTTCTCACCCGGCTGTGCCTTAACCTAACATCTTCTTGACAAAAACGGATATACAGTATAAAATTAAAAGGATAGGAGTGATTTCGTGGTAGAATGGTTTAAAGATATAATGTACACATTCGCACTTGGCGTAGTATCATTTTTTCATTTGGGGGAAAGTGCGGTAAATTTGGTGTATGTGTTTTTGATATCACTTCTTCCGATTATTGAACTCCGTGGAGCAATTCCCGTTGCATACGCACTCGGGGTTAAGATGTTGCCTGCATTTTTGGTTGCCGTTTTATCAAATCTTATTCCCGTACCTTTTATTATATGGCTTTTGGTACCTGTTTGCAGGTTACTCAAAAAGACAAAACTTTTGGCATGGTTTCCGCTTTGGATGGAAAAAAAGGTTGAAAAAAACAGAACAAAAGTAGAAAAATACAAAAAATGGGGACTGTTTATATTTGTGGCAATTCCGCTTCCCGGGACAGGGGCGTGGACAGGGGCGGTACTTGCTTCGTTTTTGGATTTTAAGTTTAAAGATGCATTTGTATCAATTCTGTTTGGAGTTTTATGTGCGGGAGTTATAGTAACGGCTCTTACATACGGTGCGTTTGATTTTATAGTTTCGCTTTTCTGAAAGGAGAATAAAAATGAGCAGAAGGCTTTTTACATCTGAATGTGTTACGGAAGGGCATCCCGACAAGGTGTGCGATCAGATTTCGGATGCGGTGTTGGATGACATTTTAAAAAATGATAAAAATGCTCGTGTTGCGTGTGAGGTATGTACTGCAACAGGGCTTGTTGTAGTATTTGGTGAGATTACGACAACTCACTACGCAGACATTCAAAATATTGTTCGTGAAACTGTTAAAAAAATCGGATACACCGACCCCGATATGGGATTTCACTATGAAAACTGTGCGGTTTTAAATTCACTTCACGAGCAGTCCGCCGATATCGCATTGGGCGTAGATATCGGAGGAGCAGGCGACCAGGGTATGATGTTTGGCTATGCAACCGATGAAACAGACGAGTATATGCCTCTTGCGATGAATCTTTCTCAGCGTTTGGCGTTAAAACTTGCCGATGTGAGAAAGAGGGGAGAACTTACATATATTCGTCCTGACGGAAAGACACAGGTTACGGTTGAATATGACGGAGATACACCGATAAGAGTTGATACGGTTTTGATTTCAACTCAACACAAAGATGATGTTACGCTTGAAAAAATAAAGACAGATGTGATTAATAAAATCATTATTCCCACAATTCCTAAAAACCTTATTGATGCTTCAACAAAATTTTTGATTAACCCGACAGGCAGGTTTGTGATAGGCGGACCTCATGGCGACAGCGGACTTACGGGAAGAAAGATAATTGCAGATACTTACGGCGGAAGTGCACCTCACGGAGGAGGAGCATTTTCCGGAAAAGACCCGACAAAGGTTGACAGAAGTGCATCATATATGGCGAGGTATATCGCAAAAAATATAGTAGCAGCGGGACTGGCTAAAAAATGTCAGATTCAACTTGCTTATGCAATAGGTGTAAAAGAGCCTGTTTCGGTAAATATTGACACATTTAATACATCAAAGTATTCAAATGAAGTACTGGAAAAGATGGTAAAAGAGAAGTTTGACTTAACTCCAAACGGAATTATTGAGCGTCTTGACCTTTTAAGACCTATTTATTTTGAGAGTGCATCTTACGGTCATTTCGGAAGAAGCGACAAGAATTTCCCGTGGGAAAAGCTTGATGCGGTCAATGAATTAGCATAAAAACAAAGCCCTGCATAAAATATAGCGGGGTGATAATATGGCAGAAATTATTTTGTCGGTACTTATTGTGTTGTTGCTCTTTGTTCAGTTTGCTTTGTTGTTTCACGAATGTGCATCTTGCAACAACATTTCTTATATAACAAAGGAAGATGCGATAGAAATATTAAAAGAATCGGGCGATATTTCTATACATATTACGGGTAACAGGCATGACAGATTATGAAGAAATCAAAGGTCAAATAGAAGAAATTATTTTTCATAATGAAGAAAACGGCTATACCAACTGTGTAATAAAAAGAGAATTTGATGAAATTACACTTATAGGAAATCTGCCGTTTGTAAGCACGGGCGAAAGTATCCGTGCTTTTGGTTTTTGGGAAGAACATCCGGTGTACGGAATTCGCTTTAAATCAACAAAAGTGGAGAGGGTTATGCCGAGCGATACGGACGGAATGCGTTTATTTTTGTCATCGGGCATAATTTCGGGCGTGGGAGTTGCTACCGCCCAAAAAATTGTTAACGAGTTTGGGGAGGACGCACTCAATGTAATTCAAAATGAGCCGGAGAAATTGGCTAAAATTCGAGGAATAACAAAGACTAAGGCAGAATCCATATCGGCGTCATTTATCGAACACAGAGATTGCGTTGAAACCGTAATGTATATGCAACAATACGGTGTTTCGGCAAATATCGCACTTAAAATTCACAAAAAATACGGAACAAACGCAAAAGAGGAAATAAATAATAATCCGTATATACTTTGTGATGATATTATGGGCGTATCATTTGCGGTAGCTGACAGAATTGCATCACAAACGGGCTTTGAGCAAAATCATCCGTTAAGGATTAAAAGCGGCGTGGTTCATACGCTTAAAAGTGCTTCACAAAACGGACATACCACATTAAAAAGAGATGTGCTTTTAAATGAATGTGCAAGAAATTTGGGAGTGTATCCTGACGAAGTAGATAGTGAAATTTCAAGCCTTATATACGAAGGAAGATTGGTTGAAGAAAATGAATTTATATATCTTCCGTATCTTTATTCGGCGGAAAAGTACAGTGCTTCTCGCCTTTTTGACCTTTCAAGCAGGGTAAAAGGAATGAACGAAAGCGAAAAAAACAGGGTAGAAGCGTTTTTTGAAGGTGATATTTCTCTTTCGTTTGAGCAGAGAGAGGCAGTTTTTTTCGCAAATGAAAACGGAGTTCTTGTTATAACAGGCGGACCGGGAACGGGAAAAACAACAGTAATCAAAACCATAATTGAATCGTTTTCAATGCGTGGCATAAAAACAGAACTTACAGCATTTACCGGCAAGGCTTCCAAAAGACTTTTTGAATCGACCGGACACGAGGCAAAGACAATCCACAGATTGCTTGAAGCAAAGCCTTTGGAAAATGACGAGCGTTCAGTTTTTACAAGAAACGAAAAAAACCCGCTTGATGCTGATGCGATAATTGTGGACGAAATGAGCATGGTTGATATTTTGTTGTTTTCCGACCTTTTAAAAGCGATGAAAAAAGGGTCAAGGCTGATTATGGTAGGAGATTATGACCAACTTTCTTCGGTAGGACCGGGAAATGTGCTTAAAGACATAATAAATTCAAATACAATAAAATGCATACGGTTTAACAAAGTGTTTCGTCAAGCCGAAAAGAGTATGATAGTAACAAATGCTCACAGGATAAATAACGGCGAAATGCCGAAAGTTGAACCTGACGGCGATTTTTTCTTTATTCGAAGGGGAAACTATGAATGCACAGATGAAATTCTTTCTGTATTATCAACAAGGTTACCTGAGAAATACGGATATGACCCGTTTAATGACATTCAGGTAATAACTCCGTCAAGGAAAGGAATTTTAGGAACAAAGGCACTTAACAGTGCAATACAAGAGGTTTTAAATCCACCCTCCGTAACAAAAAAGGAAAAAAGGAGCGGAGAGAGCATTTTTCGTGAAGGGGACAAGGTAATGCAGACGAAAAATGACTACAATATGCCGTTTATAAGGCATGGTGAAGAAGGCGAAGGGATTTATAACGGCGATATAGGAATAATAAAGAAAATTCACCCGACACTTTCTTATATGGAGATAGAGTTTGATGATGACAGGCTTTGCGAGTACGAGTTCTCCCGCCTCGGGGAACTCGAATTGGCGTATGCTTTAACCGTTCATAAAACTCAGGGTTGCGAATTTAAAGCAATAATTATTCCATCTGTAAATTTTGCACCTCTTTTAATGCGAAGAAATCTTTTATACACCGCAGTAACAAGAGCAAAAGAACTTGCGGTTTTGATAGGAAACGAAGAAAGTTTAAATTGCTTTATAAGGAATAACCACGAAGCACAAAGATTTTCAAATTTTAAGGAACGATTGGAAGAATGTTTTTCAAAAATATAGTTTTAAATGTATTTTATCCGCACTTTTGTGCCTTTTGCGGAAAAATATTGGATAGAGATGCAAATGTAAACATTTGTGAAAACTGTATCTCAAAGAATGAGTTTTTAGATGGCAGGCGTTGTAAAATTTGCTTAACGAAATTGTCTGAAAACGAGGAATATAATGACTTGTGCCATGACTGTATAAGGAATAAAAGGCATTTTACAAAATGCTTTTCACCGTTTGTTTATAAAAATAATGTAAGACGCTCAATCCTTTCAATGAAGTTTTTCCATAGGGGCGTAAATGCAAGAGCGTTTGCTTTTATGATGGCTAAGTGTATAATAGATGAAGAATTTGACTTAATTACTTATGTACCTCAAAACAGGAAAAATCTCAGAAAAAGGGGCTACAATCAGTCGGAACTTTTGGCAAAATATCTTTCCGAAATAATTCTGGTTCCGTGTCGGGGCGTACTTAAAAGAACAGAGAACAGTTTAAAGCAGTCCTCTCTTCCGAAGAAGGCGAGAATTGAAAACGCAAACAAAAGTTACAGTATAATTCCAAAGGAAAAAGTTTCAGGAAAAGTCCTTTTGGTTGACGATATAATGACTACGGGAGCGACAGCGGATGTATGTTCAAGACTCCTTAAAAAATGCGGAGCAAGTGAGGTATTTGTGGTGGTGGCGGCAAGAAATGGCAAGTAATATGAATAAGGAAATTGAGAATTTTTTAAAAAGCATCGGAATTTTAAAAGCGGGATTTTGTGAGTGTGAGAATAAAAGTGCAATAGTCTGTTTGTTCCCCTATTATACCGAAGGCGAAGGCAATTTGTCGGTGTATGCCCGCTCGCTTGATTATCATAAGGTGGTAAAAGAAAAACTTTATGAGATAGAAAATTTTTTAAAAACAAACCTTAATGCAAAATATACCGAAAGTTATTCGGATATCGGGCCCGAAAGAGAAAAAGTCCTTGCCAAAAATGCAGGACTTGGTTTTTTGGGTAAAAATTCTCTTATTATTTCTCCCGAAGGAGGCTCATTCTTCTTTATAGGATATGTGCTTTGCGATTTAAAGTTAGAGTACGATAAACCGATAAAAACAGATTGTAAAGATTGCGACTTGTGTCAAAGATTTTGTGTAGGTAAGGCACTTACAAATGACGGATTTAACATAAATCTTTGTGCTTCCGCAATTTCTCAAAAAAAAGGCGACCTTACGGAGGAAGAAATTAAAATCCTTAAAAAAAGCAAAAAAATTTTCGGGTGCGATATGTGTCAAACGGTTTGTCCGTACAATAAAGTACCGCTAAAAGCAATAGAAGAGTTCACGAAAGATTTAATATTTTCATTAAAAAAAGAAGATATTGAAGGATTAAGCGAAAAAGCGTTTCGAGAAAAATATAAAGACAGGGCATTTATTTGGCGAGGGAAAAGGGTCATTGAAAGAAACCTAAACATATTGGAAAAATAAAGAGGCTGTTTTAAAATGCACTATTTTGCTTCCGGCCCAAAAAGAGGGTGTCGCATTTTGCAACACCCTCTTTATTTTATTTATCCTTGGTATTCATAACCTCGTTTGACAACCAATCGCCAACCTCGTCATACATCGGGCAGAAACACGAAAGCCTTTCTTTAAGCCTTTTGATTTCTTCAATTAAAACCTCTTTATTTTCAATAGGCTTTTCTATAAAAATCTTATCGTTCTTAGTGGCAGTCTGCTTTTGTCTGTCGAGCAAAAGTTCTTCGTACATTTTTTCGCCCGGTCTTAGTCCGGTAAATTCGATTTTAATATCCACATCGGGAACGAATCCGGAAAGACGGATAAGATTCCTTGCCAAATCCACAATCTTTACCGGCGAACCCATATCAAGAATGAAGATTTCACCGCCGCTTGCCAAAGCACCTGCGTGCATAACAAGTTGGGCTGCTTCGGGAATAGTCATAAAGAAACGGTTTATTTCGGGGTGTGTAACAGTAACAGGACCGCCGTTTTTGATTTGCTCTTTAAAAAGCGGAATAACGCTTCCGTTACTGCCCAAAACATTACCGAATCTGACGGCTGAAAAAACTGTGTTTTTCGCACGCATACTTATCTGCTGAATAACCATTTCCGCAAGGCGTTTGCTTGCACCCATAATATTTGTCGGGTTTACTGCCTTGTCGGTAGAAATAAGAATGAAACGCTTGGTACCGTATTTTTCAGCACAGGTTGCCACATTGTAAGTGCCATAGACATTATTCTTTAATGCTTCGTTGGGACTGTCCTCCATTAACGGTACATGCTTATGTGCCGCCGCATGAAATACAACTCCCGGTTTAAACTGCTCAAAAACCTCTTCAAGACGCTTTTTATCACGGACAGAACCTATTAAGACAAGCATATTCAAAGTGTTTGGATAAAGGCTGAGCATTTCCTGTTGAAGTGCATAAGCATTGTTTTCATAAATATCAAAAACAATCAAAAGTCTTGGTGAATACTTTGCTATTTGACGGCAAAGTTCCGAACCTATACTTCCGCCGCCGCCGGTTACCAAAACCACTTCGTTCTCGATATAACTGTAAACATCACTGTTATCAATTAAAAACTGCTTTCTGCCTAAAAGGTCTGCAATATCAACATCTTTAATCTGACTTTCAAGAGCCGCACCGGTTACAATTTCGTAGAGAGAGGGTACGGTTCTGACTTTAAGCATGGTTTTTGAACATTCATCTACAATAGCGAGCATACTCGTATTGTCCGCAGAAGGGATAGCAATGATAATTTCATCAGCTTTGTATTTTTCGGCGGCAAAAGAAATTTTATCTCTTCCGCCGATAATCGGGACGCCGTTGATTCTAAGTCCCCACTTTGTAGGTGTATCGTCAATAACCGCAACGGGAACAAGACCCGTTTTTTTCTTCATACTGTTTATTAAGGCACTTCCGGTATCTCCGCCGCCGACTATCAAAATCCTTTTGGTGCCGGGGCCGTACGCCATAATGTTTCCGAAATTACGGCGAATATATCCTATAAGCATTCTCCAATAGCAAACAAGCAAAGCCATAATTATTGCCATAAGTATTGTATATGTTTTGGAGATTTTAACATTGGATATCAAAATGAGAAGCATAGAGATAAACGAACCCAAAACAGATGCAAAACCTAAACGGGCATAGGACTTAAATGTAGCATATCTCCACGATGTTGAGTATCCTTGTGCAAATGCAATTAAGACAATGCTGGGAACGACTGCACAAGCGAAGGATAAGAAATTCACATATTTAAAAGTACTGGTAACCGTAAGCAACAAACTGCCGTTACTTCTGAAAATTGAAGAGAGCAGAAACGCACTTACACCCATAACGGAGTCCACAAAAATCATTATAACGGTTCTTAAAAATCTCTTTAAAAAAGCATTCTTTTTCATGCGAACACCTCGTAAACTTTTTGCAAATTTAATTATATCATTCACGAAATATGTTGTCAACAAACATTATTCTCTTAACTCAACACGGCGAATTTTTCCGCTTATTGTCTTTGGAAGTGCATCTACAAAGTCTATAATTCTCGGATATTTATACGGAGCGGTATGAGTTTTGACATAGTTCTGGATTTCTTTTTTGAGTTCATCGGATGGCTTTTTATCCTTGGTCAAAACGATGGTTGCCTTAACAACCTGACCTCTGATTTCATCGGGAGCGGCGGTTATTGCACACTCTAATACATACGGAAGTTCCATAAGCACACTTTCAATTTCAAAAGGTCCTATTCTGTATCCCGATGATTTAATAACATCATCGCATCTTCCGATATACCAAAGATATCCGTCTTCGTCCTGCCAAGCGGTGTCGCCGGTGTGGTATATGCCGTCATGCCAACACTCACGAGTTTTTTCTTCATCATTATAGTAACCCATGAAAAGACCGCAAGGAACTTTTTTGTCGGTTCTTATGCAGATTTCACCTGTTTCGCCCGGTTTTACGCTTGTTCCGTCCGGATTTAAGATGCAAATATCGTAAAGTGGACTCGGCTTACCCATAGAACCGGGTTTTGGTTTGGTTCCGACCAAGTTTGCAATGGCAACGGTAGTTTCTGTCTGACCGAATCCTTCCATCAAAGAAACGCCGGTAGCCTTATAGAAAATATTATAGACCTCAGGGTTTAGTGCTTCACCCGCAACGGTTGCATATTCAAGACTTGACAAATCGTACTTTGACAAGTCCTCACGGATAAAGAAACGATACATTGTCGGAGGGGCACAAAATGTTGTGATGTTGTATTTCTTAAAGAGAGGAAGAATGTCATCTGCGTTAAATCTGTCAAAATCGTATGTAAATACACCTGCTTCACAGAGCCACTGCCCGTAAAGTTTTCCCCAAAGAGCTTTTCCCCAACCTGTATCGGCAATGGTAAAGTGAAGTCCGTCAGGATTTACATTGTGCCAGTATTTTGCGGTTATAAAATGACCGAGCGGATACTTAAAGTTGTGCATTGCAATTTTTGGATAGCCGGTAGTTCCCGATGTAAAAAACATAAGCATAGGGTCAGAGCCTTTTGCAAGTTTGTCGCCGGTTGGTTTTTCGAAAATGTCGGAGTGTTTTTCGATTTCTTTGTCAAAATCTCTCCAACCTTCTCTTTTTCCGCCTGCAATAATCTTAATTTCAAGTGTGGGTGAGTTCTTTTGTGCTTTTTCAACTTCTTCTGCCACATTTCCGTCAATAGTTGCACAAATCGCTTTGATACCTGCTGCGTTAAAGCGATACTCAAAGTCATGCTCAACCAAAAGGTTTGTAGCGGGAACAACTATTGCACCGATTTTGTGAAGAGCGTTAATTGCGACCCAAAATTCCCAATTACGCTTTAAAACAAGCATTACTCTGTCGCCTTTTTCAATTCCCAGACTTGCAAAGTAATTTGCCGCTTTTGAAGAAAGGCGTGAAATCTCCGAGAATGTGAAGCGATGCTCGTTCTTTTTGGAATCAAGATGAAGCATTGCAGTCTTATCGGGTGATTTTTTTGCTATTTCATCAAGGACATCAAAAGCAAAATTAAAGTTTTCTTCATTTTTAAAATCTATTTCCAAAAGCCTGCCGTCTTTGTCTTCTTTTGTGGTGATAAACTTAGATGAAACGCCATTTGTGTGCGTGTGTGTATGAGTGGGAATGTCTTCATGAAATACGACATCTTCCGATAAAGCATCGCCTGTCGGATTTAAGACTACTGCATAGAATTTGCAGTCTTTTCCGCCTGTTGCGACCATTCCGTGTGGGGTGGTACTGTCATAATAGATAACATCGCCGGGATTTAAAATTTCGATATGAGAATCTATTCTGACCTTTAATGAACCTTCGAGTATGAAATCAATTTCCTGACCTTTGTGCGAAGAAACTTTGATTTCTTCATTGTCTTCTTTTTCCTGATACGGTGCGGTTACATAAAACGGCTCTGCCATCTTTCCTTTAAAAAGCGGAGCTAAGTTTCTGTAACGAAAACCTTCCCGTCTTGCCAAGTCCACGCCATCGCCATTGCGGACAACAGAATAAGAAGTAAGTTTGGGACTTGTTCCTACAATTATGTCTGCAATGTCAACGCCAAATCTCTTTGCACATTTGTAAATGAAGTTAAAAGAAAAGTCCGTTTCACCATTTTCAAAGTTGAGGTATTCTTCCTCGGTTATGTGAGTGAATTCAGCCATTTCACTAACAGAAATGTCCAAGACTTCTCTCAAATCTCTGATACGCCCTGCAATTTCACCTATTCTTTCAAGCATAAACACAAGTCCTTTCAAATGAAAATAAAAATTCGTCCCAAAGAAAACTTTGAGACGAATATAAAATCCGCGGTACCACTCAAATTGTGTAATAACACCACTCACGGTTCCAACAAACCGTTCCTACTTACGCAAGGTTATCGGAAACGGCTAAAAAATTCACCGTTTCGGCTCGGAAGTGATATGGCTTGAAAATTCACCTATCGGCTCACAGCAACCGCCGACTCTCTTGAAGGATTGTTTTCGCCCGTCTTCGTCATAGCCTTTATATTTGATTTATATTAAAATACCACACAAAAATTCTTTTGTCAAGAACTAATCTACAACAACTATGGTTTTTGCTTCAAAAATTCCGTTTGAATACGAACCGCTTACAATAACGGTATCACCGACTTTAAGTTTCTTAAATGCGATAGAACCGTTTGAGTTGTAAATTTTAGCAGATACGGTTGTGCCTGTCTTTGCTGCAAAAACCTGCTGGGATTCATAAACTCCGTCATTTTCGACTGCAAGAGTTATGGCATAGTAACTTGCGTTTACCGATTCAATAACACCCGTAAATGAAGCGGAAGTGGCGACTGATTTTGTGGTAATCTTAGTAGCAATGTTTCCTTCGAGCGAAAGAGCAACATTCCAACCTAAACGAAGGTCATAAATTCCTGCATTTATAACGCCTTCCAACTGATACTCTGTGCCGGAAACGATTGAATAAGTGGAAGATTCGCCGTTTGACTTGATTGTAATTGAGGGATTGCTCGAAATTGTTATTGCTTCAATAATACCTGTTGCACTTGTCTTTGTGGCAGTAGCAACAATTTTTGTAACCGTGCCGTAAGAAAGAGAAAGTGTAACACGGTCGCCCGATAAAATGTCGCGAAGAGTTGCTTCGTTGTCGTTCTTCTTAACAGTAACATCTGAATCGACAGTATATGTTATAACCTCACCGCTCTGAGTTAAAACAGAAAGGTCGGTGGAGTTTGCGTTTACCGTTACGCTTTCAACGGTACCTGTAACCTTTGACGATTTATCCTGAATATAAACATGAGTACCGAGTGAATCTTTAATCTCAATTGTTACAAAGTCGTCTTTTGAAATCTGGTTTAAAGTAGCCGTTACATTATCTTTGTAAATTGCGGGAGTATCACAAAGGAATATATCACGAGTATTACCCGAAACGGAATCCGTAATTGTAATTCTCGGAGAAGAACTGCTTGCAACCGATACAACTTTACCGCTTACGCTCTCATCTGTGATCGGGTTTAAAACTTCAACCGAGTAAATATCATCTCCTCTGTAAAATACAGCAATTTCAACACCTGTTTTTATTGCGGAAACAGAAGAGATAACACCGTTAACATTTACGGGAATATCGGAAGTTAATGTAACGGTAGCAATTTTAGAATCTAAATCTCTAAACGAAACCTTGCCTGTTGCACCATCGCAAGAAGTGATTGTGCCGACAGAAACGGTCTGGTCAATATAACCCAAAACCCTGTAAAGCATCAAAGCAACCTGAGCACGGGTCAAAGAATCGTTGGGACTGAATGTGTTGTCATCACCTTGCATAATACCCGTGTCGTACATATACTGGACATAACCCAATGCTTCCTTGGGAATGGATGCTTTATCTTTGTAAGTCAACTTTGAACCGTTATCTGATTTTGCTTCCTTGTCTTTTCCCATAATCTTTGTGAAAAGAATTGCGGCTTCGTAACGCTTAAAGGCACCCATCTGATCGTTTAAATAGTTGGGAAGGTCATCGGCTAAGATCGCACCTTTATAAAGAAGGTATGAAACTTCCTCCGTGTATTCACAATCATAGCCCGAAAGTGCTTTTGAGAAAAGTTGTGTGGCACGGTCTGTAAAAGAGGAGTAGTTATCCGAAGTGAACCCTGCAACACGAGAAGCCAAAATAAGAGCCTCAATCTTTTTAATAGCCTGATTAGGACGGAAAGTTCCATCACTGTAACCCTTAATAATACCGTTTTTAGTCATTTCTTCAATCTCGTTAATTGCCCAACCGAGATTACTTTCCGTAACATCGGAAAAAGCACCCGAAGCAAATGCGGTAATGCTGAAAAGCATACAAATAACGAGCATCAGCGAAATAAATCTTTTTTTCATTTTGTATCGTCCCCTTCCTTTTGACTATTTTACCATAATGCAGAAAAAACTGCAATAGAAAAAATGTAAATTCTTTTAAAAAAGTACAAAATGAAGGGTAACGGATTTTTTAGAGCTACATTATATTGTTATTTACAAAAAAGCATAGAGCATAAATGCATGATTTGCACTCATCATATTACATTCACCGCCGAAATGTTCCAAAATTCCGTAGTATGTGCTTTGATAAAGAGGATTAAGCGTTGCACGGTACAGCATTTTTAAAGTGAGCAAAAATACGGAATTGGGAGATGGTGTAGCACCGTCATAGGCGTCATTTAAGGGAGCAATGAGCCTTTCTTGGTCATTGCCGTAGAAATTCAACCCGCCCAAACTCGACATAAAGTATGAAAGAGTATCTTTTGTAAGAGAAATTGCCTCGTCAAGATACTTTTTTTCGTGAGTTATTTCATAAAGAGTCATAACCGCCCAAGTCAAGTTTACATAATCTTCCGAAAAACCTTTTACTTCACGCTCGTTTATGCCTGCCAAGAGCCTGCCGGATTGATCTTTCATGTTAGAAATAATAAAATCACAAGCGGAGATTGCTTCGTTTAGGTATTTTTCCTCGCCCGAAATTTTATACAAAGAAGCAAGAGCCACGACAACCACGGCGTTTGCGTGGGTCAGAATTTTTTTATCAATCGAAGGTTTTTTTCTTTTTTCATCACGGACTTTTTTGACTTCTTGTGCTTCTTGGACAAATGGGTTTATTAAAACTTGACCTTCGATATGAGGAATGCACTTGCCTTTAAAATCCCATCTGTCGGTTATTGAGTAGTATTCACAAAATTTAGTTCCTCTTTCACTTCCCAAAATCTGATTGATTTCTTTGGGCAACCATATATAAAAAGCACCTTCTCCGTCTTTTGACTCTGCACCGAGCGATGTGTAAAATCCTCCGTTTTCACATTTTAAATCCTCCAAAATAAAATCGGCACACTCTTTTGCACAAGAGAGATACATCTGTTTTTTGGTAACTTCAAATGCTTTTGCATAACCGAGGCAGATGTAGGCGTTATCAATAAGCATCTTTTCAAAATGAGGAATTTCCCACTCTCTGTCGGTGGCATATCTGAAAAACCCTTTGCCGATGTGGTCGTGAATTCCGCCCTTGTACATTGCCAAAAGAGTATTTTCAGCCATATCGAGAGCATCTTTGTTCATGGTACATTCAAAGTATTTCAGCAAAAACATAACGGTATGAATAAGAGGAAATTTTGTGGAAGTACCTATTCCGCCGTACTTTTTGTCTTCTATCGCCAAAAGTTTTTCTACGGCGTCTTGTGCGGTATTGTTGGTTATCGGGATATGCTTTTTTGGTTCTTCTTTGTTTAAAAATTCTGAAACTCTGCTTGCCGACTCCATAATTCCGTCACTTTTATGTTCCCAAGCATCCTTTACACGGAGAAGAAGGGATTTAAACCCGATTTCTCCGTGGCGGTCTTCTCTCGGAAGATAACCGCCGGAAAAAAACGGCTTTTTTTGAGGTGTTAAAAACACATTAAGCGGCCATCCGCCCTCTTGACCGAGTGCGTTTGAAGCCATTGTATAAACCGCATCAATGTCGGGACGCTCTTCTCTGTCAACCTTTACGGCGACAAAGTTGTCGTTTAGAATTTTTGCGGCTCCTTCGTCTTCAAAGTTTTCCCGTGCCATAACATTACACCAATGGCACGCACTGTATCCTACCGATAAAAATACGGGTTTGTTTTCTTTTTTTGCTTTTCTGAAAGCCTCATCGCACCACGGGTACCAGTTTACAGGATTATTTGAGTGCATTTGAAGATACAAAGATTTTTCATTTGCAAGATGATTTGACATAAAAAACTTCCTTTCTTGTGCTTATTTTTACCTAAAAGAAAAAATTAATTCGGTTGACAAAAAACTTGTTGAAATATATAATTGTCAAAAAGGATGTGTTTTTATGAATACACTCGAAAAATATAACGAATTAAAATCTATGGTGGTTGAAAGGAAGGCAGAATTTGACCGCCTTATGGAATTTATAGAGAATAAAACAGCGTACCTCACTTCACCTGCAAGCACGCGGTTTCATTTGAGTAAAAAAGGCGGACTTTTGGAGCATAGCGTCAATGTTGCGACAAATCTTTTAAGATTTAAAAACGCCATGGCTCCATCAATTACAGATGAAAGTTGTGTAATAGTTGCACTTTTGCACGATTTGGGTAAAGCCGGTCTTCCGGGCGAGCCTCAGTATATTGAAAATCAACCTACCGAAAGACAAAAACAGTACGGTTACGGTCCGACATACCCTTATTCGTTTAACGACAAACTTACATATATGAGCGTTCCGCTTCGAAGTCTTTACATAGCACTTCGTTTTATTCGTCTTTCACCCGAAGAGGTTCAGGCGATAATGTACCATGACGGACAGTATGTAGATGATAATAAATCGGTTGCCACGAAAGAGGAACCGCTTACTCTTTTGCTTCAATATGCAGACACTTGGTCAACATTTGTAACCGAAAAAGGAAAAAATGTATGAAAAAAGTATTAGTCGCACTTTCGGGCGGAGTTGATTCTTCATATACGGCACATTTTTTAAAAAAAGAGTACAATGTAACGGGAATAACGCTTTCGCTCTGCGGAAACGAAGATATGGACAGTGCGAAAAGAACGGCACAGGAAATGGGCATAGAACATATAGTGCTGGATTTAAAAAAAGAGTTTAAAAAGTATGTAACCGAACCTTTTAAAAACAGTTATCTTGTCGGTGAAACGCCTAATCCGTGTGTAAATTGCAATAAATACATAAAATTCGGACTTTTGTATGATTATATGCTTAAAGAAGGCTATGACTTTCTTGCAACGGGACATTACGCACGGATAGAAAAGGAAAACGAAAGATTTGTTTTAAAAAAGGCACTTGATTTGAGTAAAGACCAAAGTTATATGCTTTATAACTTAAAAGAAGATATGCTTTCTCACATTCTTTTACCTCTCGGCAACAGCACGAAGGAGGAAGTTAAACAAAGGGCGGAGAAAAACTCGCTTCACTCGGCAAACAAAAAGGAAAGTCAAGACATTTGTTTTGTGGACGGAAGGTATAAAGACTTTTTGAATTGCAGTCTTAAAGAGGGAAATTTCATAGACAAAGACGGAAATGTTTTGGGACGGCATAAAGGCATACAAAATTACACGATAGGGCAGAGAAAAGGACTTGAAATAGCACTCGGGAAAAGAATGTTTGTAACCAAAATAAACATAAGAGATAACACGGTAACTTTAGGTGAATCGGGCGAAGAGTATTTTGATAATTTTTATGTCCGTGATTATAGTTTTATAGGGGAAGAAAAAGAAAAATTTTCTTGCTCGGTTAAAGTCAGATACGGAAAAAACGAGGAGAAAGCCGAAGTTATAAAAGAAAATAACCTTTTAAAAGTAATCCCGCAAAAGAAAATACGGGCAGTAACATCGGGACAGTCTGCGGTATTTTATGATAATGAAAAAGTTTTGGGCGGCGGAGTAATTTGTTGTCCGTAAAGGAGAAATAAAAATGAGGAATGACACAAAATGTGTACAGAGCGGATACGATCCGAAAAACGGGGAGGCACGAGTGCTTCCGATTTATCAAAGCACTACATTTAAATATGACAGCACAGACCATGTCGGCGATCTTTTTGACTTAAAGTCGGACGGGTTTTTCTATACACGGTTGGCAAACCCCACACTTGCGTGCGTAGAAGAAAAAATTGCAGACCTTGAAGGCGGAGTGGGAGCGATGCTCACATCATCCGGGCAGAGTGCAAATATGATTGCAATATTAAATATTGCAAAAGCCGGCGACCATATCGTTTCAACATCAACAATTTATGGCGGAACATATAATCTTTTTAATGTAACAATCAGGAAAATGGGTATTGATTTCACATTTATCGACCCCGACTCCGATGAAGAAGCAATACAAAACGCAATTAAAGAAAACACCAAGGCGGTATTTGCCGAAACAATTGCAAACCCCGCATTGAATGTGATTGACATTGAAAAATTCGTAAAAGTCGCACATAAAAACAAAATTCCTTTTATTATTGACAATACTTTTGCAACGCCGATAAATTGTCGTCCTATTGAGTGGGGTGCGGATATAGTAACGCACTCTACATCAAAGTATATGGACGGACACGCAGTATCGCTCGGAGGTTGTATAGTTGACAGCGGAAATTTTGATTGGAAAAACAGCGGGAAATTCCCCGAATTTACAAACCCAGATGATTCGTATCACGGACTTGTGTATGTAGATGCGTACAAGGAAAAGGCATTTATAGTCAAGGCTCGTGTTCAAATGCTCCGTGATATGGGCTCAACGCCATCTCCTTTTAATGCGTTTTTGTTAAACTTAGGGCTTGAAACATTGCATCTTCGTATGAAAAAGCATTGCGAAAACGCTTTGGAAGTAGCAAAATTTTTAAAGAATCACAAAAAGATTGAGTGGGTTTCATATCCATCGCTTGAAGGCGATAAGAACTACGATGTTACAAAAAAATATATGCCGAACGGAAGTTGCGGAGTTATTTCTCTTGCAATAAAAGGAACAAGAGAAGATGCAGTTAAGTTTATGGATTCATTAAAACTTGCATCTATCGTTGTCCATGTTGCCGATGCGAGAACAGGTGTACTTCACCCGGCAAGTTCAACGCACCGTCAACTCAGCGATGAAGAGTTGATAAAGTGCAAAATTGCACCGAATCAGGTAAGACTGAGTGTTGGAATTGAAGATGTAAAAGACATCATCGAAGACCTTGACAATGCACTTAACTCTATTTGAGCCTGTAAAGTTTGTTTATGGGAGTTACGCTTTCATCAATGCTTTTGAGAGTGTAACCTTCGCTTGTCAAAAAATTTAATATTTCATCAAGAGCGTCCGAACTGCTTTTGCGGTCATGCATAAGTATAACGGGCGTTTCTTCTTTTTTAATTTCCTTTTTTATGTTTGAAAGAGTGCGTTCTTTCGGAACTCTTTTTCCTATACTGTCTTTTGGGTCAATGTTCCAGTCCCATATTTTGTATCCCGAAGCAGTCAAAATTTCTGCTTGCCTTTTTGTCATATACGGGTCGCTCCCGTAGGGCGTTCTTACTATGTATGACTTCTTGCCCGTGAGGGCGAAAAGGGTTTCGTTTTCTTTGTTCATTTCATCAAGAGGCATTGTGGGAGAAGAATATATCACATTAACATCATGACTTATTCCGTGAAGCCCGACAGAGTGACCGTTTCGTATTATTTCAAGGACTAAATCGGGGTATAACTTTATCCTTTCATCAAGAATAAAAAAGGTTGCTTTTGCGTTATATTTTTCAAGTGTTTTGAGTATGTTTTCCGTGTTTAAGGTAGGACCGTCATCAAAAGTGAGGTAGCAGATTTTTTCTTCCTGTTCTCGTTCATCTCCGTAGACAGGAATTAAAAAAGCCACCGCAACGGCGATGGCTAAAACTATCACTAAAAGCCTTTTCATAATATCCCTCCGCTACTAAAATTTTATGCAAAGGAAAAATAAAAAAACACTAATTTTCAATTGCGATTGCATGTGCAACCGATGGGATTGATTCACCCTGAAAAGAACTTGTTTGGCTCATTAATGCCCCTGTTGCGACAAAGAGAACTTTGTTGAGTTTTTTTTCACGCATTTGGTGCAAAATATAACCCGACAAAACACTTGCACCGCAGCCGCAACCGGAACCTCCCGAGTGAACATCTTGCTTTTGACGGTCAAAAATCATAAGACCGCAGTCATTGTATTTTTTTGAAATGTCAAGGCCGTTTTCTTTTAAAAGGTCTTTTGCAATCATGCTCCCGACATATCCGAGGTCGCCCGAAACTATCAAATCGTAGTAGTCAACGCTTCTGTTTGTCGCCTTAAAATGCGAAAGAATCGTATCGCAAAAAGCCGGTGCCATAGCCGAGCCCATATTGTTTGTATCGGTTATGTTTTTGTCGATGATTTTTCCGACTGTTGCATGAGTAATATATGGCGGCGAAGCATTTTTCCCAAGAATTATTGACCCGCCTCCCGTAACGGTCCATTGTGATGTCTGAGGTCTTTGTCCGCCGTATTCCAGTGGCTGACGGAACTGCCTTTCGGACGAGCAGAAATGACTTCCCGAAGAAGAAATGACATAGTTTGCCGCACCCGAGTCAACAAGTACGGACGATATAAAAAGCCCTTCCGCCATAGTCGAACACGCACCGAAAATTCCCAGGTAGGCAGTATCGGAATCACGCATACCGAAAGTCGAGCCGATACATTGATTTAAAAGGTCGCCCGAAACGGCAAAATCAATGTCGGAAAATGAAAGATTCGCTTTTTTAAGAGCGGTGTTTACAGTTCTTTTGCAAAGTTCACTTTCTGCTTTTTCCCAAGTAGATTGACCAAAGTATTGGTCATTTTCAACCATATCAAAAAAGTTTGAAAGAGGACCATCCCCCTCCATTTTTCCGACAACAGAGGCAGAAGAAATGATTGAAGGTCCTTTTTCAAAGAAAATAGTGTTGTTTCCTAAATTTTTGCTCATAGTTCACCTCATAAAGAAATAGTATATAATCCCCGCCACGAAAGATGAAAATATTCCGTATACGATTACAGGCCCTGCCACAGTAAACATTTTTGCACCAACGCCTAATATAAACCCATCTGCACGGTACTCCATGGCAGGACTTGTCATAGCGTTTGAAAACCCTGTTATAGGCACAAGCGTTCCCGCACCTGCAAACTTTGCTATTTTTTCAAATACATTTAAAGCGGTCAAAAGCGAGGCAAGAAAAACAAGTGTCGCACTTGCAAGCGAGAAAGCAAAAGTTTCGTCAATTCCTTTTGAAAAGTAGAAATCTTTAAGAGCCTGTCCTATAATGCAGATAATTCCGCCGGAGACAAAAGCCTTTGCCATATCCCAAAAAAGCGGAGACGGTGGAGAATATTGACTTACTTTTTTGCTGTAATTCTTGTCGGAAATATTTTTTGTCATATAAAGCACTCCTTTTTTGGTATTTTGTACTTAATTTTAAAAAATATGCGTTAAAAAAATTGAAATTAATTTACAGTTGTGTTATTATATATGAATAAAGAAGGAGTGTTTTTAATGACGGTCATAAAAGCGATTATATTAGGCTTAATTCAGGGTTTGGGTGAATTTTTGCCTATTTCAAGTTCCGGACACCTGAGCATTGCCGGAGAACTTATGGGGATAGACCCCGAAGCAACAAATGTTTTATCATTTAACATTGTTTTACATGTTGCAACACTTGTTGCGGTGTTTGTGGTTTATTATAAAGATATATGGGATATGATTTTAGCATTCTTTACCATGGTAAAAGAACTGTTTACCAAAAAGAAACTTATGATGGATACCGACCCTAAAAAGATGGTTGTATTTTTAATTGTCGGAACACTTCCTACGGTAGTTTCCGCATTATTGTTAAATCACATAGTGGAAAACGCATCGCTTTTACTTATCGGATTTGGTCTTATCGCAACATCGGTTCTTTTGTTTATAAGTGAAAAGATTTCAAGGGAAAAAGTCGATATGGATAATATGACTCCGCTCAAAGCACTTTACACCGGCGTGTTTCAGGCAATGGCGGTACTTCCGGGACTATCAAGAAGCGGAACTACCACTGTCGGCGGACTTTTTTGCGGACTTAAAAAAGAATTTGCGGTAAAGTTTTCGTTCTTTCTTTCAATTCCGGCAATTATAGGAGCATTGGTGTTTGACATTAAAGACATTTTGGAGTTAAGTGAGCAAAATGTAACTTTTATGCAGATGGGACTCGGAATGATAGCGGCATTTGTAAGCGGATTTTTTGCTATAAAAGTTATGATAAAACTTGTTTCAAAAGGAAAACTCAAAGTATTTTCTTATTACACCGTTTTGGCGGGAATATTTTCAATAATTCTCTATTTTGTTAAGTAGGTGAAAAAGTGGCAGAAAGAAAACGCATAAAAAAAACACAAAACACAACTAAAAAAGCACCCTCTCGCACAACAAAAAGTACAACAAAAAGCGAAACAAAAAGTGAAATAATAACAGTAACCATAGTTTTTGTCTGCTTAATTCTGATTTTAAGTTATTTTTCGCCGTGGTTCGGGAATTTAGGCAAAATTTTAAGAGGAATAGGACTTGGATTTTTTGGCTATGTAGGATTTTTCATTCCTCTGTTTTGCTCTGTTATGGCGGTACATTATTTTGCGAAAGGAACACTAAAACCATACAGATACAAGTATGTTCTTTTTGTGGTTTCCATGGTTTGTGCATCTGCTTTTTGGACTTTGATTACGGACAAGCTTCACCCGGGATGCTTTGATTCTTTCCTTTCGGTGTGGGACTGCGGTAAAGAAGGTATCGGCGGAGGACTTTTCGGTACGGTGGCTCTTTTTATTAAAAAATGGATAGGTACGGTCGGAACCGGGATAACTTTGGTATTTGGATTTATCATATCTTTAATAGTAGTTACCGGCACGGCACCGTTTCACGCTCTTTATAAAAAAATAAATGACAGAGAGGAAAAGTATCAAAAAAGACTTCCCATAGAAGAAGCAATGGAAAAGCAAGAGAAAGCACCGAAAAAAAAGCCTCTCTTTGAACTTTCAAAAAAAGAAAAACAACAGGAAGAGCCGGAAAAAGAGTTACAAAAAGAGATTTTGGAAGAAAAAGAACCCGACCTTCCGCAAGACGACATTAAAATTAATCTTCCGAAAGAAGTGGAAATTTTTGAAGAGGATAAAAAACCGGAAAACGAAGAAAAAGTTGACAATTCGCCCGTATCAATAGAAGACGAGATACAATCGGAGCGTATTGAATACACCTATCCTCCGATAGACCTTTTGGAAGCGGGGGCAATGACAAGCGGAGAAGACCGAAACGAAGATTTAAGGACTCAGGCAAAAAAACTGACCGACACACTTTTAAGTTTCGGTGTTGAAGCGAAAGTCTTGGAAGTAAGCAAAGGTCCGAGTGTTACCCGTTTTGAGATTTCGCCGAGTGCGGGTGTTAAGGTAAGTAAAATCGTAAATTTGGCAGACGATATAGCACTTAATTTGGCGGCATACGGCGTGAGAATAGAAGCACCTATCCCGGGAAAAGCGGCAGTCGGGATAGAGATACCCAACAGCAGCATAAGTTCTGTTCGTTTAAGAGAAGTAATTGAGTCTAAAAACTTCGGCTCGTTTTCCGCAAAGACGGCGTTTGCCCTCGGCAAAGATATTTCCGGCGAGCCGATAGTTGCCGACATTGCAAAAATGCCTCACCTTCTTATTGCGGGAGCAACGGGAAGCGGAAAGAGTGTGTGCATAAATTCACTCATAACAAGTATTTTATATAAAGCAGACCCTAACGAAGTAAAACTTATCATGGTTGACCCGAAAGTTGTGGAATTGAGCATTTACAACGGGATACCGCACCTTTTAATACCGGTAGTAACAGACCCACGGCGTGCGGCAGGTTCGCTTAATTGGGCAGTTCAGGAGATGCCCAACCGCTATAATCTTTTTGCAGATGCAAATGTTCGTGATATTTTGGGATATAACGAGTATGCGGCAATAAACGGCGAGAGAAAACTTGAACAGATAATAATTATTATTGATGAACTTTCTGACCTCATGATGGTTGCACCGAGAGATGTGGAAGATGCGATTTGCCGTCTTGCACAGATGGCGAGAGCCGCAGGTATGCACTTAATTATTGCTACACAGCGTCCGAGCGTTGATGTTATCACAGGTGTAATAAAAGCAAATATCCCATCACGAATTGCATTTGCGGTATCATCGCAGATTGACAGCCGAACAATACTTGATATGGGCGGAGCGGAAAAACTTTTGGGGAAGGGCGATATGCTCTATCTTCCGATGGGTGCATCAAAACCCAAGAGAATTCAAGGTTGCTTCATCTCCGACAAAGAAGTAGAGCGGGTTGTTGACTTTGTAAAGGAATGCTGGGAGCCAAATTACGATGAAGAAATTATTCAAAAAATAAATAATGACGACACGGCACAAGAGGTTGATGATTCCGAAAAAGACCAACTTTTTGACGAAGCGGTAAAGATAGTGGTTGAAGCCGAGCAAGCGAGTGCATCACTGCTTCAAAGAAAGTTGAAAGTCGGCTATTCAAGAGCGGGAAGACTCATCGACCAACTTGAAGAAAGACAGATAATAGGTCCTCACGAGGGAAGCAAACCGAGAAAAGTTCTTATTTCACGGCAAGAATTTTATGAAATGATGACAAATGATGAAGAGTAATTTTTTACCTGTATCAAAAGAAGAAATGGACATGCTCGGGTGGGACTATTATGATTTTCTGTTTATAACGGGAGATGCGTATGTTGACCATCCGTCATTTGGCGTTGCGATTTTATCAAGAATGCTTGAAGCAAACGGATACAGAGTGGCGATTTGTGCTCAGCCTCAGTGGAAAAATGCTGACGAGATAAGGTCTTACTCACGCCCAAGACTTGGCGTAATGATTTCGGGCGGAGTAATAGATTCCATGGTCAATCACTACACAGCAGCCAAGAAAAAGCGGAGCGAAGATGTGTATTCACCCGGCGGTAAAACGGGAAATCGCCCCGACAGATGTATTATAGTTTATTCAAACAGAGTACGAGAGGCTTTTGGCGATATACCTATAATTATCGGCGGAGTTGAGGCGAGCCTCAGACGATTTGCCCACTACGATTACCATTCGGACAAAGTAAGGCGGAGCATAATTTTCGACAGTCAGGCTGACTACATATCTTTCGGAATGGGAGAAAAGAGCATAATTGAAATTGCAAATATGCTTGATAAAGGCGAAAGAAAAATTCCCCGCGGGATTTGTTATGTTGCGGACAAACCGCCTAAAAATGCGATAGTTCTGCCCTCTTTTGAAGAAGTTTCAACAAGCAAGGAAGCGTACGCCACAGCGTCCAAGACAGAATATGAAGAGCAGGATTTTGTGCGTGGGAAAGTCCTTGCTCAGGCACACGGGAATAAGTATGTAATACAAAATCAACCGGCACTTCCCCTGAGCGAAAGCGAAATGGACAGAGTGTATTCTTTAAAATACACTCGTGAGTATCACCCGATGTATGAAAAAATGGGCGGAGTTCCGGCACTTGAAGAAGTAAAATTTTCAATAACATCTTCAAGAGGGTGCTTTGGCAGTTGCAATTTTTGTGCGTTGACTTTTCATCAAGGGCGAGTTGTTCAGTCAAGAAGCCATGCTTCAATTATAAACGAAGCAAAAAACCTTACATATCTTCCGGATTTTAAGGGGTATATACATGATGTAGGAGGACCGACCGCAAATTTTCGCTCTCCTGCGTGCCAAAAACAGTTAACATCGGGAACCTGCAAAGAAAGAATGTGCCTTTTCCCCGATATTTGTAAAAATGCAGATGTTTCGCATAAAGATTATCTTGCTCTTTTAAGAAAACTCCGCATGATAGACGGAGTTAAAAAAGTTTTTATCAGAAGCGGGATTCGTTATGATTACTTGATTGCGGATAAAGACGAAACATTTTTCACAGAACTTTTACAGCATCATGTAAGCGGTCAGTTAAAAGTTGCACCCGAGCATATTTCACCAAATGTTTTGTACTATATGGGCAAACCTTCGGAAAGAGTTTATACGAAGTTTTCCAAAAAGTTTTACGATATAACAAATAAAATAGGAAAAGAGCAGTATTTAGTTCCCTATTTGATGTCGGGACATCCGGGAAGTAAATTAAGCGATGCGATAGAACTTGCACTGTATTTAAAGAAAAACAAAATTCGTCCCGAGCAGGTGCAGGACTTTTATCCGACACCGGGGACGCTTTCAACGGCAATGTACTATACCGGAATTGACCCTCGGACAATGAAAAAAGTGCATGTTCCCAAGGATATACACGAAAAGGCGATGCAAAAAGCACTTCTTCAATCGTTTAAGAAAGAGAATTATAAACTTGTAAAAGAAGCATTAATTAAAGAGAACAGAAAAGATTTAATAGGCTTTGGAAAAGATTGTCTTATAAAGCCTGAGAGGAGAAATACATATGGCACAGATACTAAACGGCAAGGAACTGGCAAAAAAAATAAAAGGGGAACTTTCTCTAAAAGCAAAAGAACTGACGGAACAAGGAACACTTCCGTGCCTGGCAGTAATAATAGCAGGAAACGACCCGGCAAGTAGAGTATATGTCAACAACAAGAAAAAGGCTTGTGAGGAAGTCGGAATAAAGTCTTTGGAGTATGCTTTTTCGGAAGATGTAAAGGAGGAAGAACTTCTTTCTTTGATAGAAAAGTTAAACAATGACGATTCGGTACACGGAATTTTGGTGCAACTTCCTCTTCCGAAAGGGCTTGATGAGAAAAAGGTACTTCTCTCAATCAGCCCCAAAAAAGATGTGGACGCTTTTCACCCGGTAAATGTAGGAAGAATTATGATAGGTGATTATGACTTTCTGCCTTGCACGCCTGCCGGAGTAATGGAACTCATACATCTTTCCGGAATAGATGTTGAAGGCAAAGAGTGTGTTGTTATAGGCAGAAGCAACATTGTAGGCAAGCCTCAGGCTATGCTTCTGCTCCATGAAAATGCGACTGTAACGATTTGTCACAGTCGCACAAAAAATCTTAAAGAACTAACAAAAAGAGCCGATGTTATAGTTTCGGCAGTAGGAAAAATGAACACGGTAACCGCCGACATGGTAAAAGAAGGTGCTGTCGTAATAGATGTGGGAATCAACAAAAAGGACGGCAAACTTCACGGCGATGTGGATTTTGACGAGGTGGAAAAAATAGCGTCTGCCATAACACCTGTTCCGGGCGGAGTAGGGCCTATGACAATCGCTATGCTGATGAAAAACACGATTAAAAGTGCATCTCTGAAATAAATTCCGAGTAAAAATTTTCATTTTTAGCAAGGTCTGTATAAACCGCGTTATTTGCGATTTTTACAGCCTCATTAAGTTTAGATTCATCAAATAAAACACTCGTAGCACCTTTAAGTGCCGCATTTCCTAAAATTGCGGTGCTTTTTGTTTTGGGAATAATGCCTACATTTTGTGCATTGTCAATATTGAGTGCGGAAAATCCGCCTGCGATGTAAAGTTTGGATATATCTTTTGAAATAAGTTTAATTGCACTTTTAACAGCAGATTTTGCAACCTGAAAATCACGAATATCTTGTTGCGAGATAAAAACAGATGAATTTCCTATCTCAAAATCTTTTTTTAATACACCGTCTTTGTCAATAATTCCGAGAGTAAGCATACAAGAAATCGCATCAATAAGACCTGAACCGCAAAGATGGGTGGGTTTTGTATTCCCGATTACAGAGTAGTGAAATTTATTCCCCTCAACCCAAACAGAATCAATTGCACCACTTGAAGCAACACCTTTTTCCAAGGCACTTCCCGATGCTGCCGAGGTACAAAACAAAGTTTTTCCGTCAAAATATGCAATTTCCGCGTTTGTTCCGAAATCAATCAGTAACGAATTCGGTTTTAAAAGCATATTAGAGTAAAGAACGGAGCCTACTGCATCACCGCCGAAAAATGCTTGGACGGAAGGCAGTATATATAAAGGAAGAAAAGCGTCAACTTTTTTGCCGAAACGACTTTCTTCTTTGTAGGGATACATACCGAGCGGGCGAGTATCAAGACCTAAAAGAGAGTGGCACATAATTGAATTCCCCGAAACCACCAAAGCCTTGACATCTTTATTTGATTCGGAAATCATTCTTTTGATTTGCGAAACAAGAATATCTGAAGCCTCTTTATAATTGTTTGTACATCTTGAAAGCACATCACGGCCAAAAACACACTGCAAGTTTTCTTCATGTTTAGAAAAAACAAGTTCTCCGCTTGGAAACGAATATACATTTAAAGAAACAGAAGTAGTGCCGATATCTGCGGACGCACCAAAACCTTCTTTTATTATAGGGGAAAGGGGCAGGAGCGAAAAAGTTTCTTCCTTTATATATATAGATTCTTCTTCAAACAGCCTGACTTCCTTCTCGCCTCCGTCTAAAAAATGCTCACAAGAAAGTACGCCCTCACCGTCAAGATAGCAAAAACACTTACCGCAACTTCCGTTTCCTCCGCAGTTAAGACGCAAAAGCACGCCCTCTCTTAAAAGCACATCACTGAGGCGTTCTGCGACTTCGCACTTTGCTCTTATACTTCTTTTTTGAGTTATAATATCAATAAACATCATACCACCAAGAAGATAGTACCACAAAAAAGGAAACAGTGCAACTAAAATGCGACATTGAGGTTAATGTTTTGTTACAACTTAAATATTTGCTTGAATTTTGCAGTTAAAAGCAGTACTATGAAATCGTGAAAAGGGACTCACAATTTGTCTTAATGTGTAAATGTAAAGGAGAGATTGTTGCTTCTTTACAGTTATGTTACAGTTAAAAACTTTGCTTGACGACAAAAAAGATGAGTGCTATAATCACAATATAGTTGGGGGGATACCCTAATGGGCGCGTGAGCGCCAAAAGGCGCAAAGCGCGTACAGCACTTTCGCAAAACAAAAAATTTTTATAAGGGAGGATTTGAGATATGTTAAATCTCAAAAAAGCACTCGCATTAGTTCTCGCAGTTGCTATGGTTATGAGCTTTGGTGTTATCAGTGCATCAGCTTATACAGATGTAGACGACAGCGACAGCTATGCAACAGCAGTACAGGTTCTCTCAGGTCTTGGAATTATCCAGGGTTATGAAGAGGACAACACATTCCGTCCGAACAACACAATAACAAGAGCAGAAGCTGCAACAGTTATTGTTAGAGCACTCGGAATGGAAGAATCAGCAGCAAGCATGACAGGCACAACAGCATTTTCTGATGTTGCTGCAGATCATTGGGCATCCGGTTATGTAAACATTGCTTATCAGCAGGGTATCATCGATGGTATGGGAGACGGAACATTCTGTCCTTCAAATCCTGTAACATATGAGCAGATGGTTAAGATGATCGTATGTGCACTTGGCTACACACTTAAAGCAGAAAAGAACGGCGGATATCCGTCAGGTTACCTCGCAATTGCTTCACAGGAAGGCATCACAAAGGGTGCATCCGGCACAATCGGTGGCGAAGCAAAGAGATCAACAGTAGCGCGTCTTGTTTACAACGCTCTTGATGTTAAGATGATGGAGCAGTGGACATACACAACAGACGGTAAGGATGAGTACACAATCGGTAACAAGACTCTCCTTAATGACTACCTTGATGTAGAAAAATTCGAAGGTATCGTAACAAAGACTTTCGTAACAAACGCAGTATTTGACGGTGCATTTGATGAAGATGATGACGACATCGTAATTTACACATTTGATGGCGAAACAATCACAGCAGGTGCAAATGACTCAGGTGCAGAACTCTTACTCGGTTATGCTGTAGAAGCATATATCGGTGAGAACGATGATGACGAAGATGTTATCTTCGCAATCGCTCCTAAGGAAAACAAGAATGATGCAGTTACAATTAATGCTGATGTAATGCTTCAAGACATTACAACAAAGGCAAATTATGATGCTGCTAAGTTCTACTACTACAACAACACTGCAAAAGACAAACTCTTAAACATCGAACTTGATCCGGGCTTAAAGGTTTGCTTTAACAACGATATACAATCAGGTTACAGCAGAACAGATTTTCAGGATTACAACACAATGAGTGCTGCAGGAATTCTTGTAAACGGCGGTACAGCAACATTTATCGATAACGATAATGATGGCGTTTATGAGTATGTAATCGTTAAGGACTACAAAGATGAATTAGTAGTTGACGAAGTAGAAGTTACTGAAGACGAAATCACAATTTCTTCTAAGAACGGTGCAACAGACATCAATATTGAACTTGATGACGAAGACATCTACTATGAATTCATTAAAGACGGTGCAAAGATTGATGTAGCAGAAATCGAAGAAGACGATGTTATCACAGTCGTTGCAGACGCAAACGATGTTGTTTCCTACTACTATGTAGCATCAAACAACTTTGACGGAAGAGTTGATGAAATTCTTTCAACAGGCGAAATCATAATCGAAGATAAGGAATATACTCGTTCAAACCTTTACACAGATTCAATCAAGAGCGGTGATGAAGGTAAGTTCTACCTTAACTTTGAAGGCAAACTTGCTTATGCAGATGCATCTTCAACAGCAGGTGGCGACTATGCTATCCTTATTGCAGAAGACACAGACACATCATTTGGTAAGACAACATACACATTAAAACTTGTTACAGCAGAAGGCAAGACAGTAAAGGTTGACCTTGCTGACAAAGTAGAAGTTATCACAAACGGTACTTCTTCCGGCAAGAAAGCTAACGACACCACAGCAGTACAGAATGCTATCGCATCAGCTACTTTCTCACTTATCAAGTACAAACTTGATCCGGATGGCGATGTAAATAAACTTCAATTTGCAACAGGTGCTTCCGGCAACAACTTCCTTTCTTACGATGGTCTTTACACAAGCATGGATAAGGAATATGATGCAGAAGACATGAGCGTTGGCAAGTTCACATTTGATGAGAACACAATCGTATTCAACATTGATTCTGCAAAAGCTGATGAAGACGATGTTGAAGTTGGTACAGTTGCTAACTACTTCACAGATGGTACAGATGTAGAGTTCGTATTCGGAACTTACGATGAGTCTAACGATGGTGTTGCAGCAGTTGTAGTTGCAATTGATGCTAAGGCTTCTATCGACTACTCCGAAGGAATCCTTCTCCTTACAAGGGATGCAAGTGAAGTTTCTATCGGCGATAACGAAGGTTACAAGGTAACAGGTCTTAGAAACGGTGAGACTGTATCTTACATCCTTTGCGATGACGAAGTTGAGTATGACTTCAAGGCTGGTAACGAGAACGACCTTGTAAAGGGTGCCGCATTCTATGTATCAACATCAGGCGACTATATCTCTACAATCGAACTTGTTAATACATTGCCTGCAAATAAGTTTGCATTTGGATATAAGAATGTAAATTCGAATGATGCAGATGCAGTTGTTTACGGTGGTATGATTGCTGATGCAGATGCTATCAAGTCTGCAACAGGTAAGTTCGATGTTTATGATTACAACACAGGCGACAGCTACACAATCGCTAAGGCTTCAAAGGCTAACTACTATTTAGTTGACTACAATGGTGATGTATCTGATCCTTCTATCAAGAAGACAGGATTTACAGGTGCAATCCAGAAGGAATCTACAAAATATGTAACATATGTTGCTGTTTACGAATATGATGGAGACATCATTGATGTAGTAGCATACAGATATGTAAAATAATTTAGGATAGCCTAAAATTAAAAGAGACCTCTTATGAGGTCTCTTTTTTTACATTAAATTATATTTTAAATGAATAGGCATTAAAATATTATACAAATACGGTTTTATAGACCTTTTCCCATTAAGACTGCGTTAAAATACTCACAAATCCTAACAGAATAAAAATATACTTTTAAACCGTTTGTTTACCATAAGAATAACATTTGGCTAATAAGTAAACTTTTATATAATAAAGCATATAAAGAAGTGCGAGACGCAAAAAAGGGGCTGGTGCAAAATGCGACACCCCCTTTGGGGGCTGGAAGCAAAATAGTGCAGATTGAACAAACTGAGGCAAAAAGCCACGGCTTTTTGTCTGGGCAGACGAAGGTACTCCGAGAGGCGAAGTTTGTCCGTTCTGCACGCCTTTTAGTCGCAAAAAAAAGGGGATGTAAAAAACATCCCCTTAAAAATATTTCAAAATCCACCTTGTCAGCCGAGTTTTGCGATTAAATCACAGGTTTCTTGATACATCTTCTTATACTTTTCAAGTTTTTCCTTTTCGGCGTCTACAACGGACTGCGGTGCTTTCCCTACAAAACTTTCGTTTTTAAGTTTACCTTCACAACGCTTTATTTCACCTTCAAGGTTTTGCTTTTCCTTGTTAAGTCTTTCTCTTTCTTTGTCCATGTCAATGAGTTCGTTCATGGGAAGGAAAATCTTTGCTCCGTCAACAACAATTGCAACAGAACCTTCGGGAACATCTTTTTCATCACAGATTTCAACCTTTGAAGCATAAGCAAGTTTCAAGAAAAAAGCAACTCCGCTTTCAAAGACATCTTTTTTATCCGTAACTATAAACACTCTGCTCTTATTTGCCGGAGGAACATTCATTTCCGCACGGCGGTTTCTTATGGCACGAATTGCAGAGCAAATGAGTATCATTTCACTTTCAGCCTTTTCAAATGACAAATTATCGTCATATTTCGGCCAAGGAGATGTCATAATGGTTTCTTCCTTAACAGGAAGAGCACAATATATTTCCTCTGTAATAAAGGGCATAAACGGATGCAAAAGTTTTAAGAATGATGAAAGCACATAAACGAGAGTCCTTTGTGCATCAAGTTTGCTGTCCTCATCATCGCCGTACAAACGAGGTTTTACGAGTTCAATGTACCAATCGCAAAACTCGTCCCAAATGAAGTCATAAAGTTTAGAAAGTGCAATTCCGAGTTCAAATTTGTCAAGATTGTCGCTGACTTCTTTGATTGTCTTATTAAGGCGGGATATAATCCACTTGTCTTCACGCTTCGGGTTAGCGGGAAGAGTACACTTATCAATCGAAAGATTCATAAGAACGAAACGAGCGGCATTCCAAATTTTGTTAGCAAAGTTACGGCTTGCTTCTACACGAGATTTTGAAAAACGCATATCGTTTCCGGGAGAATTTCCTGTTGCCAAAGTAAATCTTAAAGCATCTGCACCGTATTCCGAAACGATTTCAAGCGGGTCAATACCGTTTCCGAGGGATTTACTCATTTTTCTTCCTTGTTCATCACGAACAAGACCGTGAATAAATACATGCTTAAACGGGATTTCCTTCATGTGTTCAAGCCCGGAGAAAATCATTCTTGCAACCCAGAAGAAAATAATATCATAACCGGTTACCAATGTTGAAGTCGGGTAGAAGTATTCAAGTTCTTTTGTTTTTTCCGGATATCCAAGGGTAGAAAACGGCCAAAGTGCAGAAGAAAACCAAGTATCCAATACATCATTTTCCTGACGAAGCGTACCGCCACAGCACTCGCAAGTTGTAAGGTCGTCTTTTGAAACGAATGTCTTACCGCACTTATCACAGTAAAACGCAGGGATTCTGTGTCCCCACCAAAGTTGGCGTGAAATACACCAATCGTGGACATTTTCCATCCAATTTGTATATGTTTTGCTGAAACGGTCGGGAACGAACTTAATTTCTCCGTCTTTTACGACTTTAAGAGCGTCTTTTGCAAGCGGTTCCATCTTAACAAACCACTGGTCGCTTGCGGTGGGCTCAACAGTAGTACCGCAACGATGACATTCGCCTACATTGTGCGAATAATCCTCGATTTTAACAAGATAACCCTCTTTTTCAAGGTCCTCAACAATTTCTTTTCTTGCACTGAGCCTGTCTAATCCCTTGTATTTTGAGTCGTAAGAAATATTTCCGTCATCGTCAATAACTCTTATGCATTCAAGATTGTGGCGATTTGCAACTTCAAAGTCGTTAGGGTCGTGTGCAGGAGTGATTTTAACAGCACCTGTTCCGAATTCTTTTTCTACATACTCATCTGCTACAACGGGAATAAGACGGTTAACAAGTGGTAAAATAAGATTCTTTCCTACTAAATCTTTGTATCTTTCATCGTCCGGATGAACTGCAACGGCAGTATCGCCGAGCATAGTTTCGGGACGAGTGGTAGCAACAATTATTTCGTGTTTTTTATCTTCGCTAAAATATCTGATGTGCCAAAGATGGCTCTTCTGTTCGGAATATACAACTTCTGCATCGGAAAGAGCAGTTTTACAACTCGGGCACCAGTTTATTATACGGTACCCACGATAGATAAGCCCTTTGTTATAAAGATTTACAAAGACTTCACGAACGGCTTTTGAACAGCCTTCGTCCATAGTAAAGCGTTCTCTGTCCCAATCGCAGGAACAACCGAGGCTTTTGAGTTGGTTTATGATTCTGTCGCCGTACATTCTTTTCCAATCCCAAACCTTCTCCAAAAACTTCTCACGACCGAGGTCAAAGCGTGAAATCCCGTCTTTTCTGAGTTCTGCCTCAACTTTAATTTGAGTAGCGATTCCCGCATGGTCTGTTCCCGGAACCCAGAGGGCATTGTAACCCTGCATTCTCTTATAACGAATCAAAATATCTTGAAGCCTTTCGTCAAGAGCGTGTCCCATGTGAAGTTGACCCGTAACATTGGGAGGGGGAATAACTATGGTGTACGGCTCTTTTTTTGAGTCGGGCTCAGCGTGAAAATACTTGTTGTCAACCCACTTTTTATAGAGCCTGTTTTCAACTTTTGAAGGGTCATAAATTTTTTCAAGATCTCGCATAATTAATAACCTCACTTGCAATATAATAGAAGCAACAAACCGATTAAGACTATCACAAGTCCAAATCCCTTAATTGTCAGAAAAACTTTTTGGCTTGGGTTTTTCACAAAAATTTTCGGGAAGTAGCCGATAATTGCTCCGATAACCATAACGCCGTAAAATAAATATTTCATAACATTACCTCATTTTTGTGATTATAACATATTTTTGGGGCTTTGTCTATGAATTGGCAAGTTTTTTTTATTTTCTATGGACAAATTCTTTTAAATGTGCTTTAATATAATAGTATTGAAAGGAATGGTTTTGTGGAAAGAACAACGATAAAACAACTTTTTAGAAATAAAGATTTAAAAGACGGCGAGCGTGTTAAAATTGCAGGATGGCTTCGCACTGTCAGGGCATCAAACAAAATTGCTTTCGCATCTGTAAACGATGGCAGTTTTTTTACGAGCGTTCAGGTAGTTTTGGAAAGCGATAAACTCAAAAACTATGACGAAATTTCTTCTTTAAATGTTGGAAGTGCGGTATGGTTTGAGGGAGAAATTCGTCTTACGCCAAATGCACAACAACCGTTTGAAATAAATGCGGATACGGCTGTAATTGAGGGAAAATCCACTCCCGATTATCCGCTTCAAAAAAAGCGTCATTCCAATGAATTTTTGCGTTCAATAGCACATCTTCGTCCGAGAACAAACACATTCTCGGCAGTTTTCAGAACACGAGGAATACTTGCTTATGCAATTCATAAGTTTTTCAGAGAAGAAGGATTTACATATATCCACACTCCGATAATTACTGCAAGCGATTGCGAAGGTGCGGGAGAGATGTTTAAAATAACCACTTTGGACATTGAAAATCCGCCCAAGAATCCGGACGGAACAGTAGATTATACACAAGACTTTTTCCAAAAAGCCGCAAATCTTACGGTCAGCGGACAACTTGAAGCGGAAACGCACGCTCTCGCTCTCGGAAGTGTTTACACATTTGGACCGACATTCCGTGCGGAAAAGTCCAACACTCCCCGCCACGGAGCGGAGTTTTGGATGATTGAGCCTGAGATTGCTTTTGCAGACCTCAAAGAAAATATGGACATATCCGAGCGTATGATTAAATATATCGTTAAATATGTTTTGGATAATGCTCCCGAGGAGATGGAATTTTTCAATAAGTTTATTGATAATACACTTCTTGAAAGATTAAATAAAATAGTTGAATCCGATTTTGCAAGAATTACTTACACCGAAGCAATCGACATTCTTTTAAAGAGTAATGAAAAGTTTGATTATCCCGTTTCTTGGGGCATTGACCTTCAAACGGAACACGAGCGTTACATCACGGAAAAAGTGTTTAACAAGCCGGTCTTTGTTACCGACTATCCAAAGGAAATCAAAGCGTTTTATATGCGTATGAACGATGACAACAAGACTGTTGCGGCTATGGATTTATTGGTCCCCGGAGTAGGCGAAATCATCGGCGGAAGTCAGAGGGAAGAAAGACTTGATATGCTCTTAAAGAGAATGAAAGAACTTGGGCTTTCCGAGAAAGATTACTGGTGGTATCTTGACCTTCGCCGTTACGGAAGTGTTCGCCATTCGGGTTACGGATTGGGATTTGAAAGAGCACTTATGTATATAACCGGTATCGGTAATATTCGTGATGTTATGAGTTTCCCAAGGACAACAGGAAGTGCCGAGTTCTAACCTTTTATGATAGATAAAAGAACACTTTTTATACTTTGTTATTTATAAAAAATCTGCCCGGACGGGCAGATTTTATTTTATATTATTTATTGCTTTAATAGGATTTTCGTATAAAAGTTTAGTAATTTTTTCTTTACCCCATTTATTTTCAAGTTTCTCAATTTCTTTTTTGGTAATCGGCGGTCTTGAATACGGATTATGAAAATCCGATGCAAGACAAAAAACCATATCGTTTTGCATAAGTCTTTTGGATAGTTGTTTTGCTTTAAATCCGTAATGCCCGAAAAGACTTCCTGCATTTACCTGAAAAAGAACGCCGTCGTAAAAAAGCGACTCTGCGACATCAAATTTATCTAAAATATTTTCACATCTTTCGGGATGTGCCAAGATAGGGATAAACCCATTGTTAAACAAAACATCAATGTAATTTTCAAGATTATAGACATTTTGTGCTATACGGCATTCTATCAGTATGTATTTTCCGCCGTTAACGGAATAGGCCTTTTTTGATTTCAAATCGTCTAAAAAAGGCGTACCTATGCACAACTCGTTCCCTTTGTAAAGAGTTATACCACGATTTTTTGCCTCGGCAAAGAGAATATCAAATCTCTCGTCATAAGATGAATTATCATTGTTTTGAGAAAAAAGGTAGTGAGATGAAGCAACTATGTGAGTAACGCAAGACTCTTTTGCCATATCAAGCAAACGAATGGATTCTTCAAAAGTGGCGGGTCCGTCATCAATGTCAAAAACTACATGTGTATGCAAATCAGCAATTTCCAACATAGAATCACCTCTAAATTAGAATATCAAAAAAGAAGTTCTTTGTCAATGAAAAAAGAGGGGGTGTCGCAAAATGCCACACACCCTTTGGGCTGGAAGCAAAATAGTGCATTTTGCTTCAGCCCCTTTTACATTAAAATGGGTTGTATTTGTTTAAACTCAATCGCACTTTCGACTGATGGAATAATTAAATCCATTTTTGCGATGATAGAGGTCGGCTTTTTTTGAAAGTCGTCTTGCCCGAATGGAACAAAAAAGATGTTTTTTGTATTTAAAAGAGAGCCGATATTTTTCGCACCCAAAGACAGGGCATCATTTGAAGCAATAGCAAGAAGTACGGGCTTTTGGTTCCGAAGCGTTGCTTTTGCCGACATGGTAACCGCACTATCGCAAATACCGTTTGCAATTTTTGAAAGAGTGTTTCCGGTACATGGAGCAATTACCATAAGGTCGAGTTTTTCTTTCGGCCCAAACTTTTCTGCTTCTTCAATTTCAAGAACTATTTTCTTTTTTGTGATTTCTTCAATTTCTTTTTTAAAATCAGATGATTTCCCAAATCGAGTATCGGTAGAAGAAGCAATCTTGCTCATCACGGGAAAAATATCCGCACCCGTATTTTTTAGTGCTTTCAGCTGAACCAAAACCTCGCTAAAAGTACAAAAAGAGCCGGTCATAGCAAACCCGATTTTTTTCGATGACAAATCCATGTTTTACAATCCTAACTCGTTTATCATATTAGATACAGTATTTTTAATGACTTTTCCCGCACTTTCGGGGGCGACTTTCCCGGGAAGAGAAAGAGCCCAAATAACCTTTGTACCCACATCTAAGGCACAATCAAAATCAACTCCGCCGGGGCGAGAAGCAAGGTCAATTACAAGAGCATCTTTTTTCATATTTAAAAGCACCTCTCGTCCGATTACTGTTGCGGGAACGGTGTTGAAAATGATGTCAAACCTATCGGCTATTACAGGGAGATTTTTAAAATCCAGTGCAATCATTCCGTCAGAAATTGCTTTTTCAATTGCAGACTTTTTCCTTGCAAAAACCGTAACCTTAGATTTTAAAGCATATAGCCTTTTAGCAAGAGCCTCTGCAACAATTCCGTAGCCTAAAACTGCACAAGAAGAGTCAAAAAGCGTCTTTAAAGATTCATGCATGGCGTATTCAATAGCACCTTCAGCGGTTGGAATTGCATTTGCAATTTTAAAATCATCTCTTTTTGAATAATCGCCCCAAATAACATCGTTAATGTCTGCCATAGCCTTGACATAGTCGGAAAAACCACCGCCAAATACAACTTTTCCTTTTGCAAAACGGAAAAAATCACTTAAAAGAACAGGATTTTTCAGATTTTTAGCATTTAAAAAAGTGTCATCTTGGCTCACGGGAAGACCGAGGATTATGATGTCGGAATTTTGAACAGATTCCTTTAAAGAAACATCATCTACAAAACTTTCGCACAAGAATCCATCTCTTAAAAAGCTTTGTTTTGCATAGTCAAGACGAGCATCGCCACCTATAAAAAGAATTTTTTGCATCATTTAACACCTCGATTCATTTTATTCTAAAAAAAATAAAAGGTGTAAAATAATTTAAAATTTACATTATCAGAGTAAAAAAAATAGTAAAATTTATATATCCTGACATATGAGAAATTATGAGTATTAAAATTAAACACATTACACAAGAACGATATGATTCACTTTTAAATAAAGAAACGGAAACAATTTACATCACGGACAGCGGAAATATCTATAAGGGTGAAGTATGTGCTTTTTCAAACAAAAACGAAGAAGCCAAAGACATTTCTTACGATAACACAGAGAGCGAACTTTCTTCCGACAATGTACAAGATGCCATTGATGAAATCGAAAGTAAAAAAATAGACAAAGTTGAAGGAAAAGGCTTGTCTTCAAACGACTACACCAATGCAGAAAAAACAAAACTGTCAAACACAATCACAAACATAAAACTTAACGGCAAAGCGGGAAGTGTTTCGGGAGGAGTTTCTTCGGTAGTAATCACGGACGGAGATATTCAGGCGACAGGTTCAAGTCAATTTGCTAACCTTCAAGAAGTTTGCGAAGCGGTTGACTATACAGTTGAAGAAATTGACAAAAAAATAGACAAGGTTGAAGGAAAAGGCTTGTCTTCAAACGACTACACCAATGCAGAAAAAACAAAACTGTCAAGCATAGATAAAAACCGTGTAACAATACCAAACGGCGGAGAATATTCTTATGAGGTTAATTCTGCATATACTTTGCCAAAAATAATTAATTGCACAAGAGATGCGGAAATAAGAATAATTAATTGCACAGTTGGTGATTTTGTAAGAGTTGATGCACTTGACGGAACGGCAACAATTAAAAGCTTATCGGGTCAAACTGTTGCTACAATAACGGAAGATTCGATGTATATATTCTTCAATAATAACGGTGTTTTAACTCCAACAGATATTATTATGACCCCTTCAAACAAAAAAGTAATTACCGCATCAAATATTACTGTTAATAATTGGACAGCGGACAGCACATACCCGGATTATCCCTACAAGGCAAGCATATCGGTAAGCGAAGTAACATCCGATTATATAGGAGAAATCATATTTGGCGTTACGGAAGCCGTAAGCGGTAATTATGCCCCCGTTTGCTTAACAGGAGCGTCAAGCGTAACTATTTACAGCAAGGTAAATAATTCAATCACAATTCCGACAATAAAGGCGGTGCTTCGTATATGACAGGAAGAACCAATGCAGTTTTAGGCGGAGGCGGAACAAGTATTGAAGTTGAAGAATTAAGCGTAACTTCAAACGGCACATATACCGCACCCGAAGGAAAAGCGTACAGCCCCGTTACAGTTAATGTTGTAAGTTTTGAAGATTTAGTTAAAAACATTGTAAACGGAACAGGCGGAACAAGACAAAACCCTATTGAGTATAACTTGTCCGGTTTTTTAGAAATAACGAAGATACCGGATAATAAGTTTTACGGTATGCAATACATTTCCGTTGTATTACCAAACAGTGTAAAAAGCATAGGGAGTGGTGCCTTTCGGTGTAATTCGGTGCGAACAGGGTGTCAAAGTATAAATTTATCAAATGTAACAAGCATAGGGGGTAGTGCGTTTTATTGCGGAGGAATGACAACGATTGACTTATCCTCAATCGAAACTGTTTCCGGTGGTGCATTTACGAGCTGTTTAAACTTAGAAACCGTAAATATAGGAGCAGGAGCGACAAGTATCGGAGCAGATGCTTTCAAAAATTGTTCGTTACTTTCAGATGTAACGGTTGAAGAAGGTTTTAACACAAACCTATCTCTTGCGTGGTGTGATTTATCACAAAGCGTACTGGAAAAAATAGTAACAAATTATGAAAATAACAGCGGTAAAACTTTACAAGTAACTCAGAACACATTGAATATGGCTGATACAACCGTTATGACAGGTCAGTCTGTAACAATTTTAGCCTTTGCAAATGCAAAAGGTTTAACGATAGGAGTGTAAAAAAATGCAAAGAACAGGAAACAAACTTTTTGCAGATGAGGGTATGGTCTTAACAGATGACTGGGGCTACTATAAAGCGGTGTACTTAGGAGACGGAGCAGATGACAGCATCTATACCGAAGTACCCGAAGAAGATATATTTGACGAGGAAGAAGCGGGGATTTTATGACAAACGACATTACAGTTTCGCTGATTTCTTTGCTTGGGACTCTCGGCGGCTCATTTTTAGGAATACTCACATCACAAAAACTTTCAAATTATCGAATAGGACAACTTGAAGAAAAAGTAAATAAGCACAACAACTTAATAGAGCGAATGTATATTGTTGAAGAAAGGACAAAAGAAAACACACGAAGAATAGACGACCTTGAAAAAAATGAAAGCGATAGTTGACCCCTCGGGCGGAGGAAGAGATTTCGGAAATGTTTTTTCGGGAGTTTTTGAAAAAGATGTAACTCTTAAAATTGCAAATCTGACAAACCTTGAAAAAACAAGAAACGGCGACATTTATCTTCGCCCGAAAGACAGAATCAAAAAGGCAAATAACGGTCAATATGACATTTTTATAAGGTTAAAAGCCGAGGCATCACAAAATAAAAATAAGCATGGGCTTATAATCAATTCAAATCGCTCACATTTGGCAAAAAAACTTAAAACCGCACTTTTTTTCAGATTTATATTTGATGTAAAAACAGAATCGGAACATACTTTTTTTACCGATACAGATATTGCATCAATTGAAATAAGTGTTGGCTATATGTCAAATAAAAAGGACCTTAGAAAAATAGCAAATAACTATTTTCAAAAAAGACTCGTTCAGGCAATAAAAAAGGTAACAGATTAATCTGTTACCTTTTTTACTTTTTAAAGATAATATACGCCGTCTAAAACTCTGCGAGTGTCAAGCACAATCTTTTTCTTTATGATATCCTCATTTTCTTTAACTTCGTTATGCCCTACCATAACTACTACCATATCAATATCATTTAAAAAACTGTCAAGGGAGTGATATTGATTTTTTACAATATCCTTTTTAATGTACGGGTCGTAAACTTTAAGGTTTAAACCGCTCTTTTCAAGAAGTTGAAGGGTAGGCGACTCACGGAAATCATCAACATTTTCTTTGTATGTGAGTCCGTAAAGACCTATCCTGTCAATGTCTTTAATTCCATTTGCCTTTAAAATTTCTTTCGCCCTTTCCAGGACAAATAAAGGCATTGATTCATTAATGTTTAGCGATGCAGAAATTACATTTGTGAGCGATGGGTAATCACCAACCAAAAACCATGGGTCAACAGGTATGCAATGCCCGCCGACACCGGGGCCGGGATTTAAAATGTTAACTCTCGGGTGCATATTGCAGATTTTAATAATGTCATATACATTCATATTGTCTTGATGACAAATCTTTAAAAGTTCATTTGCAAAAGCAATATTTACAGCACGAAAAGTATTTTCAACAACCTTTGTCATCTCGGCGGTCTTAATATCGGTAACCGTGATTTCGCCAAGACAGAAAGATTCATAAAGTTTTTTGATTTTATTTCCGATTTCGACACTGTCCGAACCGATTGTGCGATTGTTGTTTAAAAGTTCATAGAGCATATTTCCCGGAATAATTCTTTCCGGTGCGTGGACAATGTGAATATCTTCTCCGATTTTTAAACCTTTTTCTATTGCAATCGGGCGTATAAACCTGTCAATTGTTCCCGGGGAAACAGTTGATTCAATAACTGCGATGCTGCCTTTTTTACATACATCAAGCACGCTTTTAAAAGCCGATACAACATATTTTGGGTCAATTTTTTTCGACTCCTTGTCGTACGGAGTAGGAACAGAAATAATGTATGTATCTGTAATTTGATACTTTGTTGAAAACTTTATTCCGTTTCTTAACGCATCACTAAAAAGAGCGTCAAGACCGTTTTCGGTGAAAGTGGTCTTGCCACTGTTGAGAGTTTCAACAAGTTCATTGTTATAATCGGTTCCGATAACCTCAACACCGTGAGAAGCAAGCATAAGTGCCGTGGGAAGTCCGATGTATCCGAGTCCTATCACATTTACCATAATTAACCCCCGTTTAGTTTGTTCCAATTATTTACGATACTCTTTTTCTGAGTGAAGAACATCGTAGCCATCCATATCAAACCGATGATAATCGCTTCGATAATATTTCCGCACAGTTTTTCAAGCGGAAGAACAATTTTTACTATATAGAATATTACCGCAAAAATTAAATTAACACAAGTATATTTGAATAACTCCCTCCAAGGGAAAATTTTAGAAAACTTAACATTTAACAGTCTGGCACTTGCCGTAAGTTGAAGTAAATTAACCGTCAGTTGAGCAATAAAGGTAGCAACAGCAGGACCTATAAAACCAAACAGCATAAAGAAAATATAATTTAATATGATATTTAAAACGAGAGAGAAAATCGAACTGTATAAAATAAATTTTGTATTCCCCGAAGCATTTAAAATCATGCCCCAATATGTACAACGAAGGATTAAAACCGCACTGTACACGCAAAAGACGGAAACGCCGGCAAGATATTTTTCCGAATAGAGAAAAGTCATAACTTCCGGAGAAAAGACAATTAGTGCAAAAGCGAAAAAGCACATACAAATGTATGAAATTTTGAGTGCATAGCCCCAAAGGGATATTGCATCGTCAGTTCTTTTTTCTTTAAGCATTTTTGCAAGCCTTGGCAAAAGCACGGCAGTAATTGATGTTGCAATGATTGTAAACGGCATTTCTTTTGATGCATTTGTGTAAACGGCAAGGCTTTCGGTGTCCATCAAGCCTCCTATAACAAATTTGTCAAGTTCCGCATTTAATGTGCCGACAGTTGAAGCTAAACCGATGGGAATTGAAAAAACCAAAATATCATGAATTAAGTTTTTGTCAATTAAAAATTTGAATTTATCGGACACACCTCTTACAATTATGTAAACCCAAATCGAAAACGCAACTTCAACGCCCAAAAAAAAGAGCATATATACATAAAAGTTAAGAGAGAAGAATTTAACTATAAGAATTATAAGAAGCAGGCAGACACTGTTTGAAATTCTGAAAAGCATAATTGTATTTGCCTTGTTGTAAGCGACTAAAACATTTTCGATGCTTGCACAAATTATTTTAGTCCAAGGAAAAATTGCGAGAAAATAGATGAAATTTTTAATTTCGGGATTTTTAAAATAACTAACCAAAAATGGGGTGCAAAAAACCAAAACAGCACCCACAACCACGCTTAAAATGGTGCTTACCGAGTAGTAAACGGATAGAAATCTGTCTTTTTCTTCTGTGGTGTCGGCACGCCCCAAAAAATAGTTAAGACTGTTTGGAAGACCCATCATAATAATTGTGATTACAAGATTTACAACCAAAAGAAGCTCGGAATATGTTCCGTATTCTTCAACGGAACGAAATCTTGAAAGAAGCATGGCACTGAGCATTGTTACAAAAAGTGCCACAAATTTTGATACGGTAAGTTTTCCCGCACTAACGCCTATTGAATCTTTTTTTTCCATATTACTCACCTAAGGAATTAAGAATTTCTTTGTATTTTAATGCTATATTGTCGTAGTCAAAACGGCTTATGTCGGTGGGATTGTACAAAAGCGTGTTATTCTTGAAATCTTCATATTCTTTCAAAATAAACGAGTCAATTTCTTTTTCGGAAGTGTTTTTTTCGATGCTTTTTCCTACACATAACTCTTCTGTAAGATTACCTACCTCAGAACCTGTGAGATTTCCGCCCGTGATGGAAACGATTTTTCTTTGAGCGTTTAAATACTCAAAGAATTTTCCGGGAATAACGCCTTCATATCCACGCTTATTCCAAGTAGAGAGAATTAAAAAACGGCATTCCTGTTCTTTTTTAAGACAGTCATCACGGTTTAAAATTCCGAGATAAGAAAAACAGGAATTTAGATTATATTTTTCAAGTTGCAACGAAAAATACGAGCTATCAGAACCTGCATAGTAGATTTTGACATCATCTTTATTTATGCTTCCCCCATTTATAAGGCGAAAAAGCGATGCAAAAAGCGGAGAAAAATCACGAGTGCCGTTATATGTAGAGCCCACATAGAGAAAAGAAAAGTCTTTTGCCTTTTGGGTTTGCTCTGTTTTGTTAAAACCGTTTGTTAAAACCAATGCTTTTTCATATTCACTCTTTTTAACGATTTTTTTTAAATATCCGTTTGAAACGCATACTATTTTGTCCGCAATAAAGCAGATTTTCCTTTGAATGCACTTGTTAATAATGCGAAACGGAAATGGTATAACGGGGGCATCCATAGGATCTCTAAAATCCATTATAAACTTTGCGGATTTCTGTTTCCTTTTTACATAATTTGCACAAAGCAGATTACAAAGAGGCCCGTAAGTAGCCAAAATGAAGTCAAATTTTATATCGGCGAGTTCTTTTTGATATAACTTTTTAAAATCATTATAATAAGACAGCGAAGACTTGAAATGAATGAAATTATTGTATAAAAATTTAAGATATTTAAATCCGGTAGCACGGTTTGTATTTTTTTGAGTAATTGACGATTCGCAGGGCGGATTTCCAACCTCTATATATGTAGCGTTTTGAAGTTCTGTCCTTTTGTCCGACTTTTTTGTAACAATATAAAGTTTAAAGTCATTTGACAGCCTTTTGGAAAGTTCCGAAAAACGCACTGCACCGATGTTATTGTCGGGATAAAAATGATACGCAAACATAAGTATTGATTTCACTGTTATCCCTCCTTTAATAATACTTTTATTTTACACTTTTAATGTTTTTATGTCAAGAAAAAGGGCGGAAAAGCAACTGTGCGACCTTCAAATTTCAAAAAATCACTATTTAATCGGAGTTACCGAAAAATAGTGATTTTTGTTTAAAATCTTTTATCTTGCGTTAAAATGAGTTTACGGGCAGACCGAAAGGAAGTAAAAAAACTTTTTCTGTACTTTTCATTTTATTTTAGAAGTTCTTTTGCCTTTTTTATTCTTAAAACGGCTTTTTCTTCGCCTATTGTTTGAGAAACACACCATAAATCAGGCGAATTTGTGCGTCCCGTTATTGCAACACGAAGCACTGCCGTAACATCTGAAATATGCCCCTTGTAGGCTTCGGGATTCTTCTTGTAGAGTTTCGGCTGGGGGGCAAAACCCAACTGTTCGGTAAAAATCTTTACCTTGTTAAACCATTCTTCTTGGGTATCGTTGTGATTATAACTTTCAAGATACGAGTCTAAAATTTTAATTGCATCTTCTTTTGAAATATTTTTTGGAAATTCATCTTCATACTTAAACAATTCATCAAAGAAGAACGAGAAGAAGTTTTTGCTTTGCTTGTATGTTGAGATGTCCTTTCTCGGTTTTTCTCCGCCTCTGCCGATAGAGAGCATTTTGAGTGAAAACTCTTTATCACGGCTTAATAAAGAAAAATACTCACTGTCGAATTCTTCTGCCCAATTTAGAATTTCTTTGTAGATTTCTTCGGCAGTTAAAAGAGAAAGCGTATTTTTACTTACATCGCATAGTTTGTCAAGGTCAAAAAGAGCACCTGACGAACTCATTTTTTCTGTTGAAAATTTAAAATCGGTAAACGGAAGGTCTTTGTTTTCTGCTCGCCAGTCCTCGAAGTTTGAATTTAGAACTGTCATAAGGTATTCTCTGACAGATTCTTTCGGATAGCCCTCACTTCTGTAAAAGTCGAGAGAAAGTTCCGGGTCTTTTCTTTTTGAAAGTTTTCTCTTGTTACCGTTATCAATTTTCATAAGTTGGGCTGTGTGGCAATAGGTAGGAACTTCCCAATTGAATGCTTCAAAAAGGTCAATGTGGAAAGGAAGAGTAGACAGCCACTCTTCGCCACGCACAACATGAGTAGTACGCATTAAATGGTCATCTACTACATGGGCGAAGTGGTATGTCGGTATCTTATCGGATTTTAACAGAACAAAGTCCTGGTCGTTTTTAGGCATGGTAAGAGTACCTCTGATACCGTCTTTAACGCTTATTGTTTTTTTGCAAGGACTCTCTGCTTTAAAACGAAGGACAAAGGGCTTTTTGTTTTTAAGTTCCTGCTCAATTTCTTCATAGGTAAAATTGCGATGCACTGCCCACTCGCCGTAATAACCGAAATTTGCCTTGATTGCTTCTTGTTTTTGACGCATGGATGACAAATCATCTTCACTGCAAAAGCAAGGATAAGCAAGACCTTTTTTTACCAATTCTTTTGCAAAGCATTGATAAATTTTTGCCCTGTTTCTTTGGCGGTAAGGACCGTAAGAACCTACTTCACCGTCAAGAGTTGCACCTTCGTCAAAAGAAATACCGAAATAACCAAGCGATGTTATGAGAGTTTCAACAGCACCTTCAACTTCACGCTTGTTGTCGGTATCTTCAATTCTTAAATAGAACACACCATCGCTTTGGTGGGCAAGCCTTTCGTCAACTACGGCACCGTAGAGATTGCCAAGGTGAATAAACCCGGTGGGACTCGGACCAAGCCTTGTAACACGGGCATCTTTTTTAAGGTTTCTGTTCGGGTAAAGATTTTCGTAGTAGTCGGGAGTTTTATCTATATCGGGGAAAAGTAATTCTGCAAGTTTAAGATTATCCAAAACGGTCATTCCTTTTTAATTAACTTTATAACTGCTTTTAAGAGGTGCTATGCGGTTAAAAACAGTATTGTTTTTACAGTCCAATGTAAAGTAGCCCATTCTCACAAATTGGAATCGGTCGCCGACTTTGGCATTTTCCAAATCTTCTTCAACTTTTAAAGAAGGAAGAATTTGAAGTGAATCTTTTGAGATAAAGTCGTCAAAGTTATCGTCTTCAAGAAGTGTTGAAACATTTTCAGAGTTAAAAATATTGTCAAAAATTCGTGCTTCAAAACTCTTTGAATGCTTTTGACTGAGCCAATGTATTGTACCTTTGACTTTTCTTCCGTCTATCGGCATTTGATTTCCCGTTTCCAAATCAACGGTGCATTTTAAAGAGGAAACATTTCCTTTTTCGTCATATACTACTTCATTGCACTTCATAATGTAAGCGCTCATAAGCCTTACTTCGCCACCGGGGACTAAACGGATAAAGCCCGGGACTTTTTCTTCCATAAAGTCGGAACGCTCAATATAAATTTTATTTGTAAAAGGAAGTTTTCTCTTTCCGAGTTCTTCTTTCTTCGGGTGGTTAGAAAACTCAAAATATTCTACTTTGTCATCGGGGTAGTTTGTAATTTCAACTTCAAGCGGGTCAAGTACCGCAACACGGCGTAAAGCATCATTGTTTAATTCTTCACAAATGCAGTATTCAAGGAGGTGGCAGTCTGCAACGGAGTATGCCTTTGCGACACCGCTTCTTTCAACAAAATCAAAAATTGAACTTGGAGTATATCCGCGGCGGCGAAGCCCGGAAAGAGTAGGCATTCTCGGGTCGTCCCAGCCGTCAACAGTGCCGGTTTCTACGAGTTTACGAAGATAACGCTTGCTCATAACCGTATAGGTCATATTCAAACGAGCAAATTCACGCTGTTTGGGTTTTTGCTCAAAACCAATGTTGTCAACTACCCATTCATAAAGCGGACGGTGATTTTCAAATTCGATAGAGCAGAGTGAGTGAGTAATGCCTTCAATAGCGTCCTGAATGGGGTGGGCAAAGTCGTACATGGGGTAAATACACCACTTATCTCCCTGACGATGATGTGATTTATGGAGTATCCTGTAAATAACAGGGTCTCTCATATTCATGTTCGGAGATGCCATATCAATTTTAACACGGAGAGTTCTTTCACCGTCTTTAAATTCACCGTTTTTCATGCGATTGAACAAGTCAAGATTTTCTTCAATACTTCTGTTGCGGTAAGGAGATTCTTTGCCGGGTTTATTCCACATACCTCGATATTCGCTGATTTCGTCTTGACTCAAATCACAAACATACGCTTTGCCGTCCTTAATGAGTTTTACAGCAAATTCGTAGCACTTTTCAAAATAGTCTGAACCGTAAAAAATGTTGTCGGGGTCTGCTCCGAGCCAATGAAGGTCCTCTTCAATAGCACGAACAAACTCGTCATCTTCTTTAACGGGGTTAGTATCGTCATAGCGGAGGTTAAATTTTCCGCCGTACTTTTTTGCGGTTGTGTAGTTAACCCAAATAGCCTTTGCACTGCCTATGTGCAGATATCCGTTAGGTTCGGGAGGAAAACGGGTTTGGACATGGTCAACATGACCTTCCTTTAAATCTTCATCAATGATGTCGTGTATAAAATTAGAATATATTTTTTCTTCCATTTTACTCTGCTACCTTTCTCATAATGTGAATATCATCAGGTAAGATGTTAAGCCCCACACGGCTCCCTTCCTTTTCGCAAAGCGTGGAATGAACAAGCCAAGAAGTACCGTCATCTGTAAGTATTGTCATTTCGTAGTGGACACCTTTAAAGAATACACTTTGTACAATTCCTTTGAGCATGCCGTCTTCCTCTTTAACGAGTTTAATATCTTCGGGACGAACAACAACATTAACTTCCTTATTTTCAAAACGCTTGTCAACGCAGACAAATTCTCTTTTTGAAAATTCTACTTTAAAGTCTTGTTCCATAATGCCCGGCACAATGTTGCTTTCGCCTATAAAGTTTGCGACAAAGGCGTTTATCGGCTCGTTGTATATGTCAATCGGTGTTCCTATTTGCTGAATTTTACCTTGGCTCATAACAACTATTTTGTCGCTCATCGTAAGGGCTTCTTCTTGGTCGTGAGTAACATATATAAAAGAAATTCCGAGTTCTTTCTGGAAGTTCTTTATTTCGATTTGCATTTCCTGGCGAAGTTTTAAATCAAGTGCACCGAGCGGTTCATCAAAAAGCAAAACATCCGGTTTGTTAACTATCGCACGGGCTATTGCGACTCTCTGTTGTTGACCGCCCGACAGTGAATCGCTCCGCCTGTTTTCTATACCGGGAAGGTTAACAAAATCAAGAGCCTTTTCCACTTCTTTTTTAATCTCGTCTTCCGGAGTTTTTTTAATTCTGAGTCCGAAAGCAATGTTGTCATAGATATTCATGTGCGGAAACAAAGAATACTTTTGAAAAACCGTGTTTATGTTTCTCTTGTGCGGAGGAAGGAAAGTAATGTCATCACCCTTAAATATAACACTTCCTTCTTCGGGAGTCTCAAAACCGCCGATTATACGAAGAATGGTTGTTTTCCCGCACCCCGAAGGACCTAAGAGGGTAACAAACTGGTTTTTTTCAAGATGAAGATTAAAATTATCAAGAATTGTTGCATCCGAAAATGACTTTTTGATATTTATAAGGTCAAGAAAATGTAATTCGTCCATATTTTTCCCTCAACTTACTCTGCGGCAAGTTTTACTTCTGTCCATATTTTTCCCAAGAGTTCGTTTATTTCTTGGGGAAGATTTTTGTATATTTCGCAACGATTAATTGTTTCTTCATCGGGATACAGTGCATATTTATCACGGAAATCCACATCGTCATAAACACTGCTGTGGGGCATACAATATCCCATCGTAGCATTTTTCCGAGCAATCTCGGGTTCTAACATAAAGTTGATAAACCGCTCTGCCTCATTTTTATGTTCAGCGTTGTGAGGAATGCACATACAATCGTAAAAAATGTTGCTGCCGCTTTTTGGAACGGCATATGCCAGATCTTCATTTTCCTCTAAGCAAAGTGCAGCATCTCCCGAATATACAACTGCAAGTGCGGCATCGCCCGAAACCATCTTATCACGAACAAGGTCTGTAAAGTAAGCCAATACATTTGGTACTTGTGCAATAAGAACATCTTTTGCTTCATTCAATTCCTCGGTATTTGTTGTATTTATGGAGTAACCGAGATAGGAAAGTGCAACTGCTATTGAATCACGCTCGGAATCATACATAATTACTTGATTTTCATATTTGGGGTCCCAAAGAAGGTCCCAAGTGATTTCTTCTTCCGAAACGAGAGTCTTGTTGTACAAAATTCCAACCGTACCCCAAGTGTACGGAACAGCATATTCGTTGTTTGGGTCAAACGAAAGATTTCTGAATGTTTCGGGTACATATTGCTGATAGTTTGGGATATTGTTTAAGTCTATTTTTGATAAAAGATTTTCTTCCATCATGCGTTCTATCATGTAATCGCTCGGCACAATAACATCATACTTTGAAGAACTGTGTGAAATCTTGTTGTAGAGCGATTCGTTGGAGTCAAACATTTCGTAATTAATGCGTATGTCAGGATTTTGCTTTTCAAATTCTTCAAGCACACCCTCGCCGATGTAATCGCTGCAATTATAGACATTTAAAACCGTGCGTTCATCACAAGCACACAGCGAAAACACCAACGCCATAAGCAAAATAACAGATAATACCTTTTTCATAATAAAACCTCCGTTGTTGTTATTTTTTATTTTTACCGCTTTTGCGGTTAATAATAAGCATAAGACTCAATAAAAGTGCGAAAATGATGGTAGAAAGTGCGTTTATTTTCGGCGGGATACCGCTTTTGTATGAGTAAATGAGCGTGGAAATATTTTGTACTCCTCCGCCCGTGTTGTAGTAAGAAATCAAAAAGTCATCTATAGAAAGGGTAATCGAAAGTAAAAACCCGGATACAATACCCGGCATAATTTCAGGAATAATAATCTTTTTATAAGCATAACTCTTGCTTGCACCCAAGTCCTGAGCAGCTTCGTACATACTTTGGTTTATGTCAAAAAGTTTCGGCATGACCGAACTTATAACATAAGGAATGCAAAAAGTAATGTGCGACAATAAAAGTGTAATACCGCCAAGTTTAATTTTGAGTGCGGTAAACATAAGCATAAGAGAAATTCCCGTTACGATATCCGAATTCATCATGGGAAGGTATGTCGCCGAAAGAATGATTCCGCGGACGGCTTTTTTACTCTTAAAAAGACCTATCGCAGACAGCGTTCCGAAAACGGTCGAAACAGCGGCGGACAAAATTGCGACAGAGAGTGTTACAAAAAGAGCATTCATGATAGTTTTGTCCGCAAATAAATCGGCATACGGCTTGAATGAAAATTTGAAGTTATTTAAAACTCGAAGTTTACTGTTGTTAAAAGAAAAAATCGCAAGCACCAAAATAGGAGCGTAGAGGAAAAACAAAATTAAGTACAAATAGAAGTTTTTAAAAAACTTTACCATGAAACATTAACCTCCTCATCTCCGCCGAGTTTGTTAATGAAGTACATACAAAGAAGAATAATGCTCATAACCAAAACCGAAAGTGCCGAACCGAAGTTCCAATCGCCGACTCTTCCGAATTGCTGTTCAATAAGGTCGCCTATCAGCATGCCCTTCCCGTTTGCGAGATATTGAGTGAAAACGAAAGTAGTAACAGACGGAACAAAAACCATGGTAATCCCGGAAAGAACTCCCGGCATACTTAAAGGTAATATGATATGTCTTAAAGTAGAAAACCAATTTGCTCCGAGGTCGTGCGATGCTTCCAAAATGTTTTTTTCAATCTTTGAAATGCTTGAATAGATAGGAAAGAGCATAAACGGCAAAAGGTCATACACCATACCTGTAAGAATCGCTCCGTCCCCGCCCAAAAAAGAGATTTTTTCAAGTCCCATTGAGGAAAGTACAACATTTATTATTCCCGAATCATCAAGGATTGAACGCCACGCAAGAGTCCTGATTAAAAAGTTCATCCACATCGGGGCAATAAAAAGCAAAAACCAAACAGGGTTTTTCTTCTTATCTTCATCAGATAGAATTATGGCGAGAGGATATGCTAAAATAAGGCAGATAACTGTCGCAAAAAAAGCAAGTTTGAGCGAACGCACAAGCACCGAAAGGTAACTTTTATTAAAAAAATTCACATAGTTTGATATTGAAAGCGAATCTCCGCTTTTAATTGAGTACGAAAAAATCAAAATAACCGGGAAAATGATAAATATAAATAACCAAATATAAAAAGGGAGCATCTTTAAGTGCTTAAAAAATGCATTTTTGATTTTTTTCATAATTGATGCTCCTTTCTTTTTAAAAACTCGGCGGAGTTGACACCCACAAAACACGAGCGACAGATTTTGATTTATTCTCTATAAAATGGGGAAGAGTCGGTTCAAAACAGAAACTCTCACCTTTTTTTACTTTGTAAGACGAATCTCCGAGCCAAAGTGTAATCGTGCCGGATAAAATATACCCGAACTCCTCACCGCCGTGAGGTTCATCAACAGATGTTTTAGCTTGTGGATTGATGGTCAAAATAATCGGTTCCATATCATTGTTTTGTGCATCGCTTACCAGCCATTCGATAAGGTACTGTCCGCCTGAAAATTCCTTCGTTACACAGTCATTTTTTGTGTAAACGGGTTTGTCGCTTTTGGGATCGCCGAAAAACAGATTAAAACTGCTCCCCAAACATACCAAAATATCTTCAAGTGTTGCGAGGGACGGGCTTGTTAAGTCTGCCTCCAATTGCGATATAAAACTTTTTGATAAATCGCATCTGTTCGCAAGTTCCGCCTGAGTAAGTCCGTTTTTCAAACGCAGATTTTTAATCTTTTTGCCGATTAACATTTTGACGCCTCCAAGGCTCAATTATACTAAACTTTAAGTTCATTTTTATTAAACCTTTAATATTTAAACATAATGCACGATATATGTCAATAGTTTTTATGAATTTTTTGTAGAAAAAAGGGCTGTAAAAAAACGCACCGACCGCATAAAGCACCTTAAATACGAAACAAACACAGATTAATGGGTTTATTTTGTCAAACAAAATAAAGAAAAAATTCGTTAAAAACGAATTTTTAAAAATTTATGCTTTATGCTACGAACAAACTTCACCTCTCGGAGTACCTTCGTACGCCTTCGGGTTCAGTTTGTCCGTTCTGCACGCTTTTTTAGTCGCC
>JAZLFH010000022.1:0-19535 GCA_045615705.1 Clostridia bacterium | reverse complement strand
AAAAACTCGGTTCTTTACAAAACTTAATAAAACCAATTCTTTATGCTGCGGACAAACTTCACCTCTCGGAGTACCTTCGTACGCCTTCGGGTTCAGTTTGTTCGTTCTGCACGCTTTTTTAGTCGCCCAAAAAAAGGGGATGTAAAAATTGACTTTTTTACATCCCCAAGTACAACTATTCACCAAAAATCATCACGCCGTAAGGATTTTACTGTTCAAGTTCGGATGTGCAGTGCGGGCAGCGTGTAGCCTTTATTGAAATCGTGCTTTGGCAATACGGACAAGTTTTCGTATCCGGCTCTTTTATTTCTTCCTTTCTTCCGATGGCAGAAAGTCTGTTTATTCCTCTGATAATCAAAAATACAACAAACGCCATGATAAGGAAGTTTACAAATGCGGTTAAAAACGAACCGTACTTAATCGAAACATCCAAAACATTAATTTCCCAAGACGAGAAATCTTTTTTTGCGAAAAGTCCGATGATAGGCGAGAATATATCTGCGACCAAAGAGGAAATAACACTCTGGAACGCTCCGCCTATGATAACGCCGACTGCAAGGTCTATAACATTGCCCTTTATCGCAAATTCACGAAATTCTCTTAAAAACTTTTTCATAATTTCACCCTTTTTCCGCTTATTTATCTTTTAAATACTCATTTATACGCGTGACCAAAGCATCTGCGTCAACACCGTGAACACGGCACGCTTCCTCTATGCTCTCTCCGCTTGATGCCGGACAGCCCAAACAGTGCATTCCGATTTCAAAAAAGAACGGTGCCGTTCCTTCGTCAAGTTTCAAAACATCAATAACTATTGTGTCTTTTGTAACCTGTTTCATTTTAGTACCTCCAAATATTTTATGTTTCAATTATACTCCTTTTTTTACAAAAATCAACACCAAGTTATTTTATTTGTCAAAATTTTTCACTAATTGGAAATAAGTTGAAATAATTTTTGTAAACCTGTTTTTTGCCTGTTTTATGTACTTTTTGAGTTTTCAACAGGTTTACTGTAATTTTGCCCTTTAACCTGTTGAAAATGTTAAAAAGTCTGTTAAAAAGCATAAAATCAAGGTGATTTTTTCATATTTTCAAAGAATTATGTGAACTTTTCTTCTGTAATTATGTTCTTTTTGATTTACATAATTGTATAATTTTTTCAATTTTGGTAACTGCACTTACATTTTATTACAATGCATCTTTAAGGAATGTTTTCAAGTTTGAAAGAGCCTTCTTCTCTATGCGGGAAACTTGTACCTGGCTTATTCCGAACACTTCCGCAATTTCTTTTTGTGTTTTTGACTTGTAGTATCTCAGTATTATGATTTTTTTCTCTTTCGCCGGCAGTTTTTCAATAGCATCGCTTGTTGCAATCTTTAAAAGGATTTCCTCCTCTTTTGACTCTTCGCAAACGGGAAGAGTGTACTCATCTCCCTCTTTTTCGGCAAAAATTGACTCCACGGGGCTTGTTGCACAAAGTGCCTCTGTTACTTCGTACAAATCTTTGCCGAGATATTTTGCAACATCACAAAGAGTAGGGGAGTCGCCTTTTTTTAAAAGTTCCTCCATTGCATTTTTTACCTTTTGACTCAATTCCTTTTGTCCCCTTGAAACACGAATTATTGAGTCGTCTCGTAAATATCTTTTTATTTCTCCCGAAATGAGAGAAAACGCATAAGTAGAAAACTCATACCCCAGTGACGCATCAAAATTTTTTATTGCTTTTATAAGTCCTATCGCTCCTATTTGAAGCAGGTCCTCGCTTTGGTCTGTTCGCCTTTGGAAATATCTTTTTGCAATTGAAAAAACAAGTGGCATATTCTCCTTTGTAAGCGTTGAAAGTGCATCTTTGTCGCCTTTTTTTGCCCTTTCTATTTTATCCAAAAAAGTTTTTTCCACTTCGCACCTACTTCAACTTCTTTGTCATAATGACGGTTGTTCCTTGTTTAGGTGTTGATATTATATGTAGCGTATCCATAAAACTTTCCATTACAGTAAACCCCATTCCGCTTCGCTCTAAATCGGGTTTTGTCGTAAAAAGAGGTTTTCTCGCCTGGGCTACATCATCTATCCCTATTCCAAAATCCTTTACGCTTATACAGATACTTCTGCCCTTTATTTCCATTTCGACAATGATTTTCCCGCATTCATCGGGATAAGCGTGAACTATCGCATTTGTAACCGCTTCGGAAAGTGCGGTTTTAATGTCCGCCAAATCTTCTATCGTAGGATCTAAACTCGATATGAAAGCAGATGCCGAAACCCTTATAAATCCTTCGTTTACGGACTTTGCCAAAAATTCCGTTTTCATATAATTGTTCACTAAAATTCCTCCTTCATATCAAGTTCCATCACGGCTTCGTCAACCACTTGGTAAAGAGGAATTATTTTTGTGATGCCGGAAAGGTCTATAACTCGTCTTACTCCGCCGGACGCTCCCGATGCCACCACTTTTCCGCCTATGCTGCGAAGTTTTTTGTATCTTCCTATCATAAGTCCTATTCCGGACGAATCCATCATATCGACTCCGCTTAAATCAAAAATAAGATTTCTTTTCCCCGCATTCTCTATCTCAACATCAATCTTATGCTTTATCTGTGAACAAGCATGTTGGTCGAGTTCGCCGAAAAGTTTTACCGCAAGAGATTGAGAATACATCGTAAATTCTAATTTCATTTTTTTATTCAGTCCTTTCCTTGTTTTGCTTTATTTTACCACTTTTTTACATAATATGGAATAGGATTGTTTGTCGAAAGAAGGGAAAATACATAATTTAAAGAGGCGTTTAGAACACTAAAACAAAAAAAGCCAAGGAATACAAAGGTACTCCTTGGTTAGGCATTGTATAAAATATATTTAATTAAGATTTTTTATCGTCAAATTTTTACATCTATCCTCTTTGCCGGCACTCCCGCAATGGTTCCTTCATCAAAACTTTTGTTTACAACCGCATTTGCACCTATTACAATGTTGTCGCCAAGTGTGATATTTCCAAAAATTTTTGCTCCCGGACCAATGTAAACATTGTCGCCGATTGTGGGGTATCCACCTTTTGCTTCTCCGATATTTACATCTGCATGAATTCGGCAGTTTTTCCCGATTCTGGCTTTTGAATTTACAACAATTGTTCCCCTGTGAGCAATGGAAAGCCCCTCTTTAAAGGCGTTAAAAGGAATTGTAAATCCGTATTTTACACATTCTTTGTTGTATTTATATCTCAGATAGAGAAAATACACTTTCCCCAAGATATCTTTTCTGCAATTTTTATAATATTCGCACTTTCTGAGAAGTCTTTCAAATTTATATATTCCGTTCAGAAAAAGTTTTTTCTTGTCGGCTCCATAGCGACAAATCATCTCTTTGTCTTTTAGCAGATAATATTTGTAGTCTTTTTTAGTCTCTATCATTTGGTGGATTCAATCCTTTCATCTATAAAGTCAAGAATTCCTTTTGCCCTCTTTTTAACATCCAATTCTTTTGCCCGTTTTATTGCACCTTTTGAAAGAGTTCTTTGTAATTCCTTATCATTTTGGAGTTTTATAATAGCATCTTTTATTTTATCTTCATCAAGAGGGTCTATTCTGATTGAGTTATTTTCGTCCACCAAGTCATCGTTAAAACTGTATGATGATGTTATTACGGGAAGTTCACAAGCCATTGCTTCAACTATTGCGTTACAACTTCCCTCACGGACGGTCGGAAGTGCAAATATATCACACGCAGAAAGAATTTCGGGAATTTCTTTATAGGGGAGAGTTCCTTTAAAAAGAATCCTTTCTCCCTTTGGTTCGGCTTCGCCGGGAAGCCCTACAAAGACGCCGTAAGCATCGGTTTTGTCTATCGCACGGCTCAATATGTCAGCACCTTTTCCGGGTCTGAAATGTGCTACGCACCCTACGATAAATTTATCTTTGGGAAGATTGTACTTTTCACGCATTTTTTCCTTGTCCCTTTTATAAAAAACTTCCATATCTGTTCCGTTGGGAAAGATTTTTATCTTTGAAATCGGGATGTTTACTCTGTCGGTAAGCATTTTGCAGTTTTCAGTTGAAACACTTACAACCCCTGTAATTCCGTCCAAAAGTTTTGCTGTTTTTTTGTCTCCCAAGTACTGTATTGTATAGTCGTAACCCTCACCGCTCGCCAAAAAAGAGGGGATATTGTGCTTTTTCCCTATTTGCACTGCTGCCATTCCCGAGGCATAAATAAAATGCCCGTAAAGTGCATCGAGATTTTCGATGGACATTACCGCTTTTTCGACTGAGCGTGTAAAGTTTTTAAATGTTATCCCCGCCGTTTTAAACGGCCCTATTTTTTTTGTTGACAAAGACAAAAACCTCGGATGCAGCACCGTTACGGTATTTTTGCCGTTTGTTTTTACAAATCTTTTGTACGGAAGGTTTTCGCCGTTTTTGAAATAGGGGACAGGGCATATTACAAAACATTCTGTTCCCATATCGGAAAAGGTGTTTACCAAGTTTTCGACAAAAGTATTTTTGGGCGACTTTTCTGTCGGGTATCTGCTTACTATTATTGCAATTCTTTTTGGCATAGTTCCATCTCCTGGTAAAAAATATCCGAAAGTTCTTTTGAAAGAACGGAATCCGCAAGTTTTTTTGCCGTTTTAAAGGCATTTTCCGAAAGAGTTTTTATTTCTTCTTCGCCCATTTTAAACATCTTATTAAGTATTTCAAGAAGTTCTTCATCGTTTCCGGCTTCGCACAAAAATCCGTTTTCACCGTTTATGATTACTCCGTCAATACCTTCATTTTTGGAGCCTATGGGAATTACCCCTCTGCTCATCGCCTCGACATAGACCATACCGAAAGTTTCGGGCGAAGAAATCAAGATTTGACAGTCGCTGTTTTCTAAATGTTTTAAAACTTCTTTTTGAGGAATATATCCCAAAAATCGGATTTTTTCACTGTTTTTCTGCTCTTTGGCAAGTTTTTTTAATTCCTCTTCCATAAATCCTTTGCCGATTATTGTGAGGCTTATATCATCTCTTTGAAGTTTTCCGAATGCTTTTATCACCTTATCCGCCTGTTTGTTTCGGTTCAGATTTCCGATAAAAATAAAGTTTTTGACTTTGTTTTTGAATTCGCACTCGCTCGGCATATCTTCATCACGAACTCCGAGCGGAACAAAAATTTTTCTCTCTATCTTAAAATGCTCTTTGTCAAATGTACGCATTTTCGTATGCGAATGAAAGATTGCACAGTTTTCTTTTTTAAGTGCGTTTTCGGTTCTTTTCTTTGTAAATTTTCTTTTAAGATACAAAAGATCCATATTGTGAAGTCCGGGAATAATCGGAATTTTTTTATCAAAATTCATTTCCTGTGCAACAAAAAGAGCAGGATTAATAAAATCGCCGTACACTATATCGGGCGAAAAATTTATTTCTTTAAGCGTTTTTTCATCGCTTCTTGCGTGCTTTTTTATCTGTGTCTTGGTGTACAGTGTCTTTGGAAAAATTTTTAAAATTCTTTTCCTTATTACTATATATCCGTTTTCTTCATATTTGTTGTTCTTTGTTCTCGTGTACTGCGACAAAAAACTCAAAAGTCCTTCTTTTTTATAGACTTTTGAAAGCAATTTAAATAAAAAAATCAGAGTTCGGGGGTAAATGCACTTGTGGTAAATAACAACTACATTATTTCCTTCTTTTGCGAGGTTTTCCGCCGTTCTTGCAGTAAACTCTGTTACATTTGTATGATTTTTTACATCTTTTTCGGGAAAGAGTGATGTTTCAATCAAAACATTCATTTCTTTACTTCCTTTTCTATCATTTCGCAAAAGTCAGAATATACCTTTTTTGCATCGAAGTTTTCATCGTAATACTTTTTTGAACGCTCTTTTATCTTTTGTATTTCTTCTCGGTCGCTGTTTTTGAGCGATATTAATTTTTTCGCTAAATCTTCTGCGTCTTTATAGTGAAATCCTATGTTCTCTTTTTCTGCTGTATCACGCATTATTCCGTCTGTTGCGTTTGCCAAAATCAATCCGTCAGACAAATACTCCGCAAATTTATTGGGAATATTTAGTTTGTAATTGTTTATATTTTTGTACGGCAAAAGTCCCACGGTTGCAATACTCTTTATTCCGGCTATTTTATCCGCATCTATCCAGCCCGTAAATATAACATTGGAAAGAAGTTTCGCTTTTTCTTCCAAATCCGGCAGAATTTGTCCCGCACCGCATATTACATACTTTATGTCCGTATCCTTGGTCAATTTTGCACATTCGATTATTGTGTCCATATCAAAAGAGTTGCCGAGATGCCCGAAAAATGTACAGATAAAGTCATCTTCTTTTATCCCGTACTTACAGAAAAACTCCTTGTCCGCAGTTGCACTTTCTTTTGCGTATGCCATCGGAAAAACTCGGTCAAGTCTTGTTTTTTCCCGTTTTGCGTAGTTTAGTCCCCAATTTAAAAAGTTTTCGGTAAGTCCTAATATTCCTTTTGTTTGAGACAGTGCCTTTGACAGTTTCGGTCTTAAAAGTTTAGTGAGTATTCTTGCCGCAAACTTCAGTTTTTTAGGTGCCAAATCTTCAAAAATATCGGGCCACAAATCTCTGATGTCGGCAATTACCGGAACTTTTGCGACTTTTGAATACCTTATCGCTTCCTGCAAAAAATCAATGGTCGGCATAGCACAGATTATTACATCGGGTTTTTCTTCTTTGAGTGCCTTTTTATAAAACTTTTTTGCGGTTTCTCTTTGATGAATTATTCTTTGCAGCGACATATTTTTCTTGTAATCCCGTGCAAAGATAAGTTTTAACTTATAGCTATCGGTTACTTGACAGTCGGTGTCGCACGAAAATCTTCGCTTTTTGTTTGCGTGGTCAAATGTGCTTGACCAAAAGGTTACATCATGCCCTCGCTCCGAAAGTGCCTTTGCAAACATTCCGGCACGAAAAAGCCGTGGATTTCCCTCATCGCAGGGAAGCGGTTCTCCTTCTTTTAAAATCCATATTCTCATGCCTTAACCCCTCTGTTTTCTTCCTTTTTAAAGATTTGGTCAAATGCTTTTTTAACAGTAAACCATACCGTCATCATAAACAGGTAGCAATCCAGGAAAAAACTCTGTTTTAAAACATATTCACACCTTAAAAGATTTTTCTTTTCAAGGACACATTCTTCATAAACCGAGTCCGCATCTCCCGAACCTACTATCTCATCGAGCGAAATAAATTTTAAAGAACTTATATCGGTAATTCCGGGTCTGACATCAAAGATTATCTTTTCCATTCCTTCATATTTGTCCGTGTATCTCAAAAGTTCGGGGCGAGGACCTACAAACGACATTTCTCCCCGAACAATGTTTATAAGATTTGCCGTTTCGTCAAGTTTTAACTTTCTTAAAACCTTTCCGACCTTTGTTATTCTCGGGTCGCCCAACCGTGTAGTTCCGCCGCCTATGTTTTCTGCGTTTTCCACCATTGAACGGAACTTAAATATCCTGAAAGGCTTATTTTTGTAGCCTCCACGCTCTCCGCGGTAAAACACACTTCCCTTTGAACTCACCTTTATACTAAAAGATATTATTGCAATCGGTATTGCCAATATTACAAGCAAAACAAGTGAAAGAACAAAATCAATCACTCTTTTTACTGCATTGTACACTTTTTTCGGCTTGTAGTTTTTATATAAATCCAAGAGTTCTTCCCGGCTCATTTCTTTCAACTGAAAATCCCCTCCGCTTCTTTTTTATGATAGCATCAGTGCCTCGCTTTGTCAACAAGAGGGGCTGTAAAAAAACGCACTGACCACATAAAGCACAGTAAACTTATACAATCACAGATTAAGAGATTTGTTTTTTCAAACAGAATAAAGAAAAAATTCGTTAAAAACGAATTTTTAAAAATTTATGCTTTATGCTGCGAACAAACTTCACCTCTCGGAGTACCTTCGTACACCTTCGGGTTCAGTTTGTCCGTTCTGCACGCTTTTTTAGTCGCCCTCGGGCGGAAAAAACGCACTGACCGCATAAAGAAAGAAAGAAAGAAACAAACAATAACATTTTGTTTTGTTAAATAATTTTTAAAGTTAAGGAAAAACTCGGTTCTTTACAAAACTTAATAAAACTAATTCTTTATGCTGCGGACAAACTTCACCTCTCGGAGTACCTTCGTACACCTTCGGGTTCAGTTTGTCCGTTCTGCACGCTTTTTTAGTCGCCCATGGGCTGTAAAAAATACCGACCGCATAAAGCACCTTAAATCTATACAATCACAGATTAAGAGATTTATTTTTTCAAACAAAATAAAGAAAAGGATGTAAAAAATGATTTTTTTACATCCTCTTTTTATTATCTTCTGTTAGTTTTCTGCTTCTATCTTCGTAAGTCCGCCCATATACGGCACTAAAACTTCGGGAACGGTTATGCTTCCGTCTTCGTTTTGGTAGTTTTCCATAATAGCGGCAACAGTTCTTCCTACTGCCACACCGCTTCCGTTAAGAGTGTGTACATACTGTGCCTTATCCTTTGCACTGTCCTTAAAACGAATGTTTGCTCTGCGTGCTTGGAAATCTTCAAAATTTGAGCAAGATGAAATTTCAACATATCTTCCGTAACTCGGCATCCATACCTCAATATCATATTTAAGTGCAGCGGTAAAACCGAGGTCGCCTACGCAAATTCTTACCACTCTGTAAGCAAGACCAAGTCCTTGAAGCACTTTCTCCGCATCGTTTGTAAGTTTTTCGAGTTCTTCGTATGACTGCTCCGGACGGGTAAACTTAACAAGTTCTACCTTATTAAACTGATGCTGACGGATAAGCCCTCTTGTATCTCTTCCGGCACTTCCCGCCTCTGCTCTGAAACAGGCTGTGTATGCCACATATTTTAAGGGAAGTTTTGTTCCGTCAAGAATTTGATCACGGTGCATATTTGTTACCGGCACTTCTGCTGTCGGTACCAAGAAATAATCCGTATTTGCTACCTTAAATGCGTCTTCCTCAAACTTTGGAAGTTGTCCCGTACCTATCATTGAATTGCGATGCACCATAAACGGCGGAAAAACCTCGTTATAACCGTTTTTCGTTGTATGGAAGTCAAGGTAATAATTAACTACCGCTCTTTCAAGGCGTGCAACAGCACTCTTATATACGGTAAAACGAGTTCCCGTAATCTTTGCGGCTGTATCCGCATCAAGCATTCCTAATTCTTTTCCCAAGTCCCAATGAGGCTTTACTTCAAAATCAAACTTCCTTGGCTCTCCAAACTTTCTTATTTCTATATTGTCCTCGTCCGTGTCGCCGTCCGGAACATTATCGTTCGGAATGTTGGGAATGCGAAGAAGTGCCTGTTTAAGTTCCTCATCAGCATCACGGAGTTTTTCGTCAAGTGCTTTTATTTTCTCCGAAATTTCCTTCATTTCGGCAAATATTGCAGTTGTATCTTTTCCCTCTTTTTTGAGCATCGGGATTTTTTTTGTTTCTTCGTTCTGTTTTGCTTTAAGTTTCTCTGCTTCAAAAAGAATTTCTCTTCTCTTTTCGTCAAGTGCTATTACTGCATCAATATCCACATTTTCTTTTCTGCGAGCCAAAGCCTTTTTTACCCGATCTGTTTCCGTTCTTATAAGCTTAATATCAAGCATTTCTATCTCTCCTTAATATATTTTTGACCTTAATGAATTATAGAAGGTTTTGCCTTCTTCTTTTAAAAGCGAAACATCAATTCTTTCAAAAGACTTCTTCGCTTCGGAATGTTTTTTCCAATAATAAAGCCTGTACGCCTCCACCATGGAATCATAAGAATCAATCGTGTTTTTGAGAGTTTCTATCTCCGAATCTTTTTTTTGAGACTCCTCTTGAAGTTTTAAAATCTCCGCTTTTAAGTCCCTTTCGGACTGCTCCAATCTCTCTTTTTCTTTTGTTAAATCTTCAAGCGACTGCTTTGCCCCCTGATACAGAGTGTTCTGTGCTTCCTTTTCGCTGTTGCTTCTGTTAAGCGTAAATGCAGATACTAAAACCAGCACAAAAACCACCGAAAAAAGTACTGTCGCATATATCCAAAAAAACTTTGAACGCTTATCCATACTATCACTTCCTTTCAAATGTTTCACATGAAACATTAAAGCAAATCAACTATTCTTGTAAGGTCTTCCGCACTGCAATAGTTTATTTCAAGTTTGCCTTTTTTCTCTGTTCCGATAATCTTTACTTTTGTTCCGAACTTTTTGGTCAAACTTTCGGAAACATCGGGATACGGATTCTTGTTTTGTTTATGTTTTGCAACTTTTTTCTTTTGCTTTGAGGCTTCTTCAATATCTCTTACGGTTAAATTACCCTTTATTGCCTCATCGCAAAGTTCGTGTCTTATTTTTTTGTCTTCTATCGAAAGCAACGCTCTTGCGTGTCCGGTTGAAATTTTTCCCGAAGAAAGTGCCTCTTTTGTGTAATCGTCAAGTTGCAAAAGCCTCAACATATTTGCGATAAAAGGACGGCTTTTCCCGACTTTTTCACTTACTTCCTCCTGCGTTAATCCAAACTGCTCCATAAGTGATTGATACCCGAGTGCTTCTTCAAATGGGTTTAGATTTTCTCTTTGCAAATTCTCTACAAGAGAGATTTCCGCTGCTTTTAACTCGTCCAAATCCTTTACAATAGCCGGAATTTTTTCAAGCCCGGCCATTTTGGCTGCTCTCCAACGGCGTTCTCCGGCAATTATGCTGTAATATCCGTTTTTTGATTCAACGACTATTATAGGTTGAATTACTCCGTGAAGTTCAATCGACTCCGAAAGTGCCGAAAGTTGCTCTTTGTCAAAGTTTTTTCTCGGCTGATCCTTTCTCGGTTCTATCATGCTCAACTTGATTTCACGAAGTTCTTTTTTGTCCTCCGACAAAATTCCGCCCGACTCAAAAAGTGCGTCCAAGCCTTTTCCGAGTGCCATTTCATACCCTCCTTAACTGTTTGCTTCAATCAATTCCCGTGCGAGTTCAAGATAACTTTCCGCTCCTCGGGAGGTCTTGTCATAGTGTATAATGGGTGTTCCGAAACTCGGTGCTTCCGAAAGCCTTACATTTCTCGGTATAATTGAGCGATATACTTTGTCCGGGAAAAACCTTTTTACCTCTTCTACAACTTGTATTGAAAGGTTTGTCCTCGAATCAAACATCGTAAGCAGAACCCCTTCTATTTCTATTTCGGGATTTAATACCTTTTTGATTTTTTTTACCGTATTTGTTAATTGGCTCACGCCTTCGAGTGCATAGTATTCACATTGTATCGGAATAAGCACCGAATCGGATGCCGTAAGTGCGTTTATTGTAATAAGTCCGAGTGAGGGAGGGGCATCTATAATTATAAAGTCATATTTATCCTTAACTTTTTCAAGTGCATTTTTGAGTTGGTACTCCCTGCCTAAAATACTGACAAGTTCTATCTCCGCTCCGGCAAGTGATATATTTGACGGACATACATCAAAATTTTCATAACTCGTTTCTTTTACTATGTCTTCAATCGACACCGAATTTATCAAAACATCATACACGGTCTGTTCGCAATGTCTTTTGTCCACTCCCGCTCCGCCGGTTGCATTACCCTGCGGGTCAGAGTCAACCAAAAGCACTTTTTTCCCTTCATAAGCAAGGCAAGCGGACAGGTTTACTGCGGTAGTTGTTTTTCCGACTCCGCCTTTTTGATTTGCTACCGAAATAACTTTTGCCATAAAGAAACTCCTTTCTCCATGTTGTAAGCTCATTATAACACAAAAAATGTTTCATGTGAAACATTTTTTTGCTTTTTTGGTAAAAAGTTGTTTTTCTCGTTAAAAGGCAACGCATGATGCAAACCTTATGGATAACATCTGCGAGAATACAAAAAGAAGCCTTGCTACTGCGGAAAATGCAGACGCCCTTTCCTCTACGCCCGAAACGACCAATAGTACAGCTTCTAACAATAATGTACCACAGGATAACAAAAATGTCAACAAAAAAAATTACGGCAACGCACTTTTAGACATTGTGTCTCCCGATAGTAGAACGCTTTTAGATGGTTTGACCCCAGTAAGCGAAAAACTTCCAATTTCCGATGACAAAAAAGTCCAAGCCGAAACCGTAGATAACAAAAAAACGGAAGGCGGAAAGGATGATTATGTTATCGAGTTTGAAAGAGAAATGGAAGAGGCACAAATTTACATTAATTTGTGTATGTTAATAATTAATAGGAAGAATTTCATTTTTCTTTGACATCTTTGTGCTTCCAAGGTGTGATTTTATCGCCTTTTACCATATACGCCTCTTTTGCAAGTCTTGAAAGAGGCTCGTCATTATATGAATCGGAGTAAAATTTTTCCATTTCTCCGCCGTGCTGTCTGAAAAGTCTTGCTTTTTCTTCTCCGCTTACATTTTTTCCCAGTGCCTTGCCCGTTTTTATGTCTATTTCGGACGCAATCAACTCAAACCCGAGTTTTTGTGCGGGGATTTTTAAGCTGAATGTGGGGGAGGCGGAAATGATTAAATCGTCCTCTCTTTTTTGATTTAAGTAAAAGGGCTTAATTCTTGACATATTTTGTTCCCAAAAAAGTTTTATTTCCTTTTCCGGGTCGTCAACATATCTCAAAAACTCATAAAAGGCTTCCTTCATATATGTTTTGTCGCACTTTTTGAATTTGTACTTTACAAACCTCACCAAAAATTTTGGAACGACTCTTATTAAAAGAGGATTTTTTTTCAAACAAAATTTGTAAAAATTTATCGTGCTGTCGCCGTAATATATGGTATCATCAAAATCGTAAACATTCATCTTTATCACCGACAGTTATTTTAAGGCTTTTGTGCGGTGAAGTCAACAACTTTATGAAAAAACACAATATCTTGTAATTTTTTTGTTGACACAGTCTAAATATTGTGCTAATATGAATTCACAAAAATAATTCTAAAATGTTTGGAGGAATGAAAAATGTACAAGGTACTCAAAAGAGACGGGAAACTTGTTGATTTTGAGCTTTCCAAAATCAGTGATGCAATCAAAAACGCATTTGAAGCGCAAAACAAACAGTACAATCAAAATATTATTGACTTTCTCGCTCTTAAAGTAACCGCAAACTTTGAAGAAAAGATTTCAGAGGACAAAATCACGGTAGAAGACATTCAAGACAGCGTTGAAGCAGTGTTGGTTCAGGCAGGCTACGCCGATGTTGCCAAGGCTTACATTCTTTACAGAAAACTTCACGAAAAAATGCGTAATATGAAGTCCACAATTCTTGACTACAAAGAAATTGTTGACAGTTATGTAAAGGTTACCGACTGGCGTGTTAAAGAAAATTCGACAGTTACATATTCTGTCGGAGGTCTTATTTTAAGTAACTCCGGTGCTATTACCGCAAACTACTGGCTGAGCGAAATCTATGATGAAGAAATCGCAAACGCCCACAGAAATGCGGATATGCACATACATGACCTTTCAATGCTCACAGGCTACTGTGCAGGTTGGTCGCTTCGTCAACTCATTCAAGAGGGACTTGGCGGAATTTCCGGAAAGATTACATCTTCTCCCGCAAGCCATCTTGCCACTTTGTGTAACCAGATGGTAAACTTTCTCGGAATTATGCAGAACGAGTGGGCAGGTGCTCAGGCGTTCAGTTCTTTTGACACATATCTTGCTCCTTTTGTAAAGGCAGACAATCTTCCTTATGACCAGGTTAAAAAATGTATTGAGTCCTTTATTTACGGTGTAAATACACCTTCTCGTTGGGGAACACAGGCTCCGTTTTCAAACATTACTCTTGACTGGACTGTTCCCTCCGACCTTGCGGAACTTCCTGCAATAGTAGGAGGCAAGGAAATGCCGTTTAAGTACAAAGATTGCAAGGCTGAAATGGATATGATTAACAAAGCCTTCATCGAAGTTATGATTGAGGGCGATGCAAACGGAAGAGGCTTCCAGTATCCTATCCCGACATACTCAATTACGGCTGATTTTGATTGGTCGGACACTGAAAACAACCGTCTTTTATTTGAAATGACTTCAAAATACGGTACACCGTACTTTTCAAACTACATCAACAGCGATATGGAGCCGAGTGATGTTCGTTCAATGTGCTGCCGTCTTCGTCTTGACCTTCGTGAACTCAGGAAAAAGTCCGGCGGATTCTTCGGAAGTGGTGAAAGCACAGGTAGTGTCGGCGTTGTAACAATCAATATGCCGAGAATTGCTTACCTTGCTGAAGATAAGGCAGACTTTTACAAAAGACTTGATAAACTCATGGATATTGCTGCCCGTTCTTTGAAAGTAAAAAGAGATATTATCTCAAAACTTTTGGACGAAGGACTTTATCCCTACACAAAGAGATACCTCGGCACATTTAACAACCACTTCTCAACAATCGGTCTTGTCGGTATGAATGAAGTCGGTCTTAATGCAAAATGGCTCGGAAAGAGTATGATATTCCCGGAAACGCAAGAGTTTACAAAAGAAGTTTTAAATCATATGAGAGAGCGTTTAAGCGACTACCAGGAAAAATACGGCGACCTCTACAACCTCGAAGCGACTCCCGCAGAGTCCACTTCTTATCGTCTTGCAAAGCATGATGTAAAGCGTTATCCGGATATAAAAACCGCTTCCGAAAAGGGTGAAACACCTTACTACACAAACTCTTCTCATCTTCCTGTCGGATTTTCGAGCGATATTTTCGAAGCACTTGACATACAAGACGAACTTCAAACGCTCTACACATCGGGAACGGTATTCCACGCATTCTTGGGCGAAAGACTTCCCGATTGGAAGTCTGCGGCAGACCTTGTAAGAAAAATTGCTCAAAATTACAAACTTCCTTACTACACCCTTTCTCCGACATACTCGGTTTGTCCGGAACACGGATATATATTAGGTGAAGCAAGCACTTGTCCTCACTGCGGAAAGGCTTGTGAGGTGTACAGCCGTATTACCGGTTACTATCGTCCCGTACAGAATTGGAATGACGGCAAAACCCAGGAATACAAAGAAAGAAAGGTTTACGACATTAAAAATTCCCGTCTTAAAGCAGAGCGTGAAGAAAAGACAGAGTACATTTTGTTTGCTACAAAAACTTGCCCTAATTGCAAGGCTGCCTGCGAAGTTTTAGACGGTGCAAAAATCACTTATAAAAAACTTTTTGCGGAAGAAAATGTTTCTTTGGTTGAGCAGTACGAGATTATGCAAGCCCCTACACTTATAATTAAAAAGGGGACGGAATTTGAAAAAATTGCCGGAATATCAAACATTATAAAATTTGTTGAGTCTGAAAGACAAGCGGTTTGATGCTAAAAAGAGGCTCTACTGAGCCTCTTTTATGTCTTTTAATCTAATGGAGAATTTATGAAAAAATTTAATGACAGCAAAATTTTTGAATATTTACTGCTTGTGTTTTTTAACTTCGGAGCAGGATTTTTAGGAGCGTACTCAATAATCAAATTTTCCGGCATCTTTGCAAATGCCCAAACAGCAAATCTTATAAATGTCTTTATCCATGTCGCTGACGGAAAGCCCGACTTTTCAAGGCTTTTGGGCTTTTTGGCATTTGTTTTGGGAATTTCCGCAACAGTTTTGACAAAACACTTTTTGGGTAAAGAAAAACAAAAAAAGATAATCCCTTTTATAATAGGAATTATTCTTGTTGTGCAACCTTTTATAAGATGTTCAAACAATATGCTTATGCTTGTTCCTTTGGTTTTTGCACTTGCACTCCAATACAACACTTTTACAAGTTGGTACGGAGTAAAAGCTTCAACGCCTTTTATAACTAACAATATCCGTCAACTTGTAGAGTCTGTTTGGATGTGTTTTTTAGACAAAAAAGATGACACGGTTACAAAAGTTATAGTATTTTTTACAGCAATCGTTTCATTCTTGGCAGGTGCATTAATTCTTTCGCTTTTTAAAGTGGTTTCGGATATTTTAATTGTAATTTTAGGCGTTTTATACATTTTAATGTCTGTTGTTATTTGGTTTTTAATTTAAATTTATATAAGAAAGGGGTATTTTACTATGAAAAAATTTGTTTGCCCGGTTTGCGGTTATGTGCATGAGGGCGATTTTGCACCTGAAAAATGTCCTCAGTGCGGAGTAAGCGGTGAAAAGTTTACCGTTATGCAGGAGGGTTCGTTAAACTTCGCTTGTGAACATGTTATCGGAATCGGTGCTAAGAATAAGGTCGACAAAGAAGTTTACGATGGTCTTAAAGCAAACTTTGAGGGCGAATGCTGTGAAGTCGGTATGTACATCGCCATGAGCCGTCAGGCAATTCGGGAAGGTTATCCCGAAATCGGCGAGTTCTACATGAGAGCCGCACTGGAAGAAGCGGAACACGCAGCAAAATTTGCTGAACTTTTGGGCGAAGTCGTAACACCTTCCACAAAGAAAAATTTGCAACTTCGTTCGGAAGCGGAATGCGGTGCAACAGAAGGCAAACTTCAACTTGCAAAACTTGCCAAAAAACTTGACTATGACGCAATTCATGACACAGTTCATGAAATGGCAAAGGACGAAGCACGCCACGGTAAAGGCTTTGAGGGTATGCTTAAAAGATATTTCGGTTAATTTTTGAAGCGATAACTTAATAGGACTACATTACACCAACCAAAAAACTTTTGGTTGGTGTTTTCATTTCTATTAAAAGCGTTGCTTTTTGCACAACCTAATGATATAATAAAGAAAAGTTTTTGTGTATTTCTATGGCAAGGAGATATCGCATTATGAAGTTTATGGACTTTTGTGCCGGTATAGGCGGGGGAAGATTAGGGCTTGAAAAAAACAGCCTTGAATGTGTAGCACATAGCGAAATAGATATGGTTCCCGATTATACATATAGACTATTTTTTGGAGAAAAAGAAAAAAATTACGGAGATTTAATGCGTATAGATACCAAAACGCTTCCGGATTTTGATATTTTAATAGGCGGATTCCCTTGCCAAACATTCAGTATTGTAGGAAAAAGGAAAGGTTTTGATGATAAAAGAGGTCTGGTAATTTACGGGTTGATTAAAATATTGGCAGAAAAAAACATCCCTTATTTTATTTTGGAAAATGTAAAAGGATTGGTAAATCACAACAAAGGAGAAACATTAAAAGTAATATTAGATGAACTTTCCTGCATTGGTTATCATGTTGATTACAGAGTTCTTAACTCCGAAAATTATGGCGTTCCGCAGTCAAGAGAAAGAATATATTTTGTTGGTATAAAAAAAGACTTATTGAAAAAACCTTTCGAGTTTCCCCGCCCAACAGAAACTCCTGATATAAAAGACTATTTAATAGATACGGATAATGATATTTTAGACTTTAATAATTCTACATGGCAAAAATACATAAACAACAAATACAATAAAGGTAAGTTTGATTTTCAAGAACTGTTAAAAGAAGATTACTTGGTGTTGGATTGGAGGCAAAGTGATTTAAGATTGTATAGGGGCAAAACTCCAACATTGAGAACCGGCAGGCATGGAATATTATATGTAAAAAACGGTAAGTTAAAGAAATTGAGCGGTTATGAGGGTTTACTTTTGCAAGGTTTCCCAAAAGAGTTTGCAGATAAGACAAAAAGTGCAGAAATAAACAGCAACAAACTATTATCGCAAGTGGGAAACGCTATGACAGTTTCGGTAATAAGTGCAATAGGAAAATCTCTCTTGGAATGTATATAAGGAGCAGCGAAAATGGAAGATTTGGTTTTGAGGGGTTCACGAACAGCCAAAAATGGTTTTAAAAATGAAAAAGAAGTAGCCAATAAGTTTAACCATTGGAAAACAGATGAAGATGCCAAACAATGGTTGGTTATTATGCAGTATAATTTGAATGATATTGAGTATGTAAAGGCTGTTGTTTTGAACGGCTATAAAGCAGATATAAATGTTCAAGTTCAAATCAAATTAAAAAGTGCCATTGACGCTGAAAACATACAAGTAAAATTGGTAAGCAATTCAAAAGGTTTCAATCAAGTAGATAAAAGACGGTTATCACACTATAAAGAACTCTGGAATATACCGGATAATGTTTATGAAATATTAGAATATTTTACCGGTGAAAAACTCCCGTATAAGACAGACACAAAAGACAATCGAAGAATGTTTTTAAATGAAATGGAAACTGAAAAACAAGACACTGTTATAAACTGGTTTAAGCAAAATAAAACTTTAATATTAAGTGATATTATCAAAGGCAGAGGACAGTTTTCTGCCGAATGGGTTCTTGTTGCACAAAAAGTGGCCGCAAACAGCAGATGGGTGTTAAAAAATATTAATGAAGTTCTGCAACATTATGCGGTAGGAGAAGTAAAATTGTCTCCAAGAGGAAGTATAACATTAGGAAGAGTGCTGATACAAAGAAAAGGAGGTGATGGAGGCAGAGATACTGCAAAAATGTTGCAATTCAAATTAGACCCATCGAGTTTATTTGACATATAAAGTTCTTGAAATTATAAGCAGTATACGATATAATAAAGAAAAGTCAAAGAAAAACCGCCGAAAAAAGTATAAAATCAAGGTCTTTCGGAAAAAGTCCGTTCCGAAGCACGCCACGGCAAAGGCTTTGAGGGTATGCTTAAAAGATATTTCGGTTAATTTTTGAAAGGTAGTGTGAAAAAATGTTTAAAAAGAAGAAAATTTCATGGAAAGAAAACGGCTGGACAATACTTGAAGAGGCTAATGCAGAAGAGCATCTTTTGGAAATGAGTTGTCTTTGCGAAGACGGTGTTGTAAAAGAAATTATTTGTCGCCACAATGACGGTGATGAAGAAAACCGCTTCACAGGTGCTTTAAAGGACGGATACAGCCTTCCGATGCCTTTTGAAGATTTCAAAACGGCCTATGAAAGTGGTCTTATTAAAGTAAGATAAACAGTTGGGCTTAAAAAAAACGCACCGACCGCATAAAGCACATTAAATACCGATATAATCACGGATTAAGAGATTTATTTTCTCAAACAGAATAAAGAAAAAATTCGTTAAAAACGAATTTTAAAAATTTATGCTTTATGCTACGAACAAACTTCACCTCTCGGAGTACCTTCGTACGCCTTCGGGTTCAGTTTGTCCGTTCTGCACGCTTTTTTAGTCGCCCAAGGACTTTAAAAAAACATGCCGACCGCATAAAGCACTTTAAATACCGATATAATCACGGATTATGAGATTTATTTTTTCAAACAGAATAAAGAAAAAATGCGGATTCCGAGCTTTTTAGAATTTGCGAGCTTATACTCCTTTCTACTTAGTTTGTGTAGCAACAATAGGAGTCTTGCATTTTTCGGGAGCTGTAGCAAAATGAATTTCCAAAATTCATTGCTATCAGCACCCTTTTGGGGCTGAGGGGAAAATAGTGCAGATTGGACAAACTGAGGCAAAAAGCAAGGCTTTTTGCGAACCCGAAGGCGTACGAAAGTACTCCGAGAGGCGAAGTTTGTTCAAAATGCAAAGCAATTAAAACCTGAAATTCGTCAAACAACGAATTTCTACCTTAACTTTGATGTCATTTTATCTTCTATGTGATTTCAAAATGGCGGTTTTAAGCCTTTTGTTTGCTTTGCGTGGTCTGTGCATTTTGCACCAGCC
>JAZLFH010000021.1:0-2617 GCA_045615705.1 Clostridia bacterium | reverse complement strand
AGAGAATAGTTATGAAAAAAGGTTATTTAATTTTTTTTAAAAAAATCGGATTTATTTTTTATGGATTTGCACTAGTATTTTTTATATTGCATTATGTTTTATCAAGTAAATTAAACTATACATTTTTTGCAATTGGAATTGCTAATATTTTTTGTGTTCCAAATTATATCATGGATTTGATAGAAAATGAAAAAATAAATAAAAAGCTAGAGCCTCATAATATAAAATTTTGTTTAATGCTAATTATTACATCTCCGGCTTTTATTTTTTTAGGATTTGTTTATTGATTTATATTCGCGTTACAAAATATAGAATTTTGGTTGAAATTTTAAAGAAAGAAAAAAATTCCCGTCGAAAATCTGCACCCCGCTTACTATGCTAAACTGCAGCCTGTCTGCCGGGGGATGGATTTTCCGGCAAAAACATGCGAAAATGAGGTGAAAACAGAGGTTTTGATGGTAACTTAGACTTACATATGGCAATTTGTATCACTACGCCGGAAATAATCCAGTACGCTATACAGACCCGGATGGGAAATCGGATAGAATATATTTCATAGTTCAAAGGAAGTTTGACAGCAGATATTCAAATACAAACATATCAAAGAGGAGTAATGATGTACTCATTTTAAAAAATCTTGATAAAAATGAGACATTTACATTGAAAGTTCAGACAATTGCAAGTCGTTTTAAAGATGGTAAAGCAGTTGATGATATAAAGCAATCCATTTCTTCTTTTTATAGCTTTTCTTTACAGTATCTGGGAAATAATGAAGGTAAAAGTTTATATAGAAAACAAGGTTCGAGAATGAAAGGACCTGTATTTAATATTCAGGAGATATATAATGAAAAGGGTGAATGGATTGATAAGAACGGAATTTGTGAAGAAACAGATGAAAATGGGAAAATAACAAAAGATTACAATGCTCCATACAGAGTTCATTCTGATGAAATGATTTTTACTGGAGACATATCCAATTGTTCGGATGGATGTATTGTTTATGATAGTGACTGCATTGATGATTTTTTTAACTTTCTTAAAAGAGCAGAAGTAGTGCCCGGAGATCAAATTTTTGGAAGAATAATAGAGGTTGATATACCATTATGAAAAAGTTTATAAGTTTAGTATTTTTTGTTTTTAGTTTCTGTTACTGTCATTCTCAAAACTCCCCCTTTGAAGGTCTTGTTTTTCAATGCTGCCTTGAATACAGATATTGCTTTAAGGACGGCAAATATATAAAAAACGAAAAAGGAAAAGAAGAAGTGTTTCCATGCGAGATAAAGCAGAAAGGTGCATATCTTGTAGGAGAAGTATATTATACAGAAAAACCTTCTGACATCTATATATGGGGAGCTGATGATACTCACATTGTTTTTTATGATGCATACTTGGATAAGGAAATAGAAGCTACAAATTATGATATACGCGGAATTGATGAACCGTGGATTTGGACTTTTAGCGACGGATTTGAAGCAACTTCCTATTTAACGGAAAACTTAAACGGCAAAAAAATTGAATATAAACCGGATAATCTCGGTTGCGGCATAAAAAAATCTTGGGTTGAAGGTGTCAAAAGTGACGGCATTGGTGAAGTAATTTCGTTTACAAACTGCTGTTTGGATACAGGAGGAACAAGAAGGTTCTATATTATAAACGGATTTTTTTCACCCGAAAAGCCAAGCCTGTTTTATGACAATGCAAGAGTCAAGACTTTTATTGTCCGCTGTTATAATAAAGAAGGTGATTTAGTAAATACAACAGAAGTTCATCTTGAAGATAATGGTAAAATGCAGTTGATTGAATTCAGTGAAAAGTATTTCAGATTTGAATATGAAATAAAAGAAGTTTATCCGGGAAGAAAATATCATGATACAGCAATAACAGGCATCTATTATGATGCACTGGATGCATATCTGGTAGAAAAATGAGTTTTCATCGTATAAACGCCCTTTTTTCTGACAAAAATCCGCACTCCTCATAGTCTTACAAACAGTAGTTTAAAGGCTCTCCAAGCCTATGTTTAAAGACTCTCCAAGGCTTATGTTTAAAGACTCTCCAAGCCTGTGTTTAAAGGCTCTCCAAGCCTGTGTTTAAAGGCTCTCCAAGCCTGTGTTTAAAGACTCTCCAAGCCTATGTTTAAAGCTGACTTTACAACAACTTCTCAAGCAGGCTTTACAACTGACACTGAAAGATAGACAGTTCCCTGTCTTGTGTCAAACCGCCTGATTCTGCAACCGCTTCTATATCCGGTGCGGGATTTTTCATGCATTCCCTTTTCTGCGCCAGTCTTGCGGGCTACTTCAATTTCCGTGAATTTATCCATGATCCGCTGAAGCATTTCAGGCACAGGATCTTTTGCGGCTGCAAAATCCAGTAGTTTATTTTCGAAAAATGTGGTATTGTTCTTCCTGGCCATTGTCTTTTCCTTTTGCTAGTTTTGTCACAAACATTATGTTTTCAATGGCTTTTTTTTTACCTCAAATTGCGAACTTTATTCGTGCCGACGGGTTTAATACCCCGACGCTTTGCGTCGTAATAAGGGGATGAAACCTGGAGTGCGATACCAACGCTCAAAATGACGATACCTCGATCGCTTTGCGTCGAGGTTCGTTGATTG
>JAZLFH010000020.1:0-4305 GCA_045615705.1 Clostridia bacterium | reverse complement strand
TTGCAAGTTCTTTTGTTATTTCAAGTTCTGTTTTTTCAGCCCTTGCCGAATAACTTTGTCGAATCATAGTTGTAATTTCGTACATACTAAGGATTTTTCCGCCAAGTTCTTTTACCGCAATGCTGCCTAAAAGCGTCTTTCCAACACCGTTTGAACCCAAAAGAATAACTTTTCCGGTCTTTGTCTCAATAAGTTCTGTTACTGCTTTCAGTGCCTTCTTTTGTTCTTCTGTTTGTGGTATGTAGTCAGAAAGTTTTTTATCCCAGTATTCCGGCTCAATGTTTCTGTCTCGCATTAAACTTTCAAACTGCTGCCTTTTATATCGTTCTTCACGCTCCCGGATTTCCTGCTCTTCTCTTTCGGTCTGTTCTTTTTCGCACATAGGACAAATTGGGTCTTTTTGATAATCCTCTTCTACACCTTCTCTTACATAACGAAAACCACGGACTTTACCATGCTTAGGGCAATTCACTTCACATTCAATCGTTTGAAACATTGGAAGGATTGTTCTAAACGGTGCAATTTCTTTTATCTGTTCCATGCTTTGCCGCCTTACAACTGAATTTTGTCTTCGAGTGGAGTGTTCACACCTTCTTTCTGCTTCATAAAATCATCAATCTTGAAGTTTTCGGGAAGAAATCTCAAAATTGTTTTCTTGTTACAGAAATTATAGAAAGTCTGTTCACTATTCCACCAACTCAAACCCTTGCGTTTAAGTTCAATGACTTCTGCATAGTTTTTAACCGCCTGTATAACATCTTCGCTATGCAAATGAAGGTTTGTAATGTCACCAAGTGCAAGTTTAAAATCTCGCATTGTAAAACTTACCAAGTTACCCTTGCAGCAAGGCAAGTTATGACTGAAAAGAATGTCAAACACTGCTTCTGCATATCCTTTGCGTGGCTCTGTGGTAGCTTCATAAGCTATCTGTTCGCTTGTTTCGTCCGGCTCTGTATATTCCAGTTGTTCAGTTTTGCTTAACAACTCTTCTTCAACGGTTTCAGTTGTCAAGTTTTCCTTTACAACCGAATCCGATTCAGTCACTTCTGCTGCAACTTCTTTTAAATCTCTAAGGGAATAAACCCCTGTAGATTTCTCAACAAGCAAGGCTTTTTCTTCCGGGTAGTTTGTATCTTTTTTCCTGTCATTGCGTATCTTGTTGTTAATCTTCCAGTGCTTAATTACAAAGATTCCCGATTCAAAACGGATAAGAAACGCTCTTTCAATAAGTTTTTCCAAATCTTCTTCGCTTGCACCACATACCCGGATAACTCTTTTTGAGTTGTTTATAAATCCTTCATCATCGGCACTCATTGACAAATGAAAGTACAAAGCCTGTGCGGAAAATGGCAAATCAAGAAAAGCGTCGCTTTCGGTTATAGATTTTGAAAACATTCTTCTTTCGCTCATTTTCTAATCTCCCTTTTTTTTAGATTCTTTTGACTGCAAGGTTAATTACACCCTGTTTGTCGTAACCCATGCCGTTATCAGCAAGTAACGCCTTGAACTTGTTAATCTGCTCAACATCACCTTTGAGAGTGATTGAAGGAACAATCTCAAGCTGCATTTCTTCTGCAATGGCTTTAACGCTCTCAACCTCATTCAATCCGCCATAAACATTGAATGTATAAATTGGCGATGTTGGCTTTTTAATTGCAGGTGCTTCAACTTTTGCAGCAGGAATATTTTTTTCTTCAACTTCCACCGCTTCCGGCTCTTCATTTTTTATATTGTTTTCAGCAATCTTTGCGGCTTCCTGCTCTGCTTTTTTTCGTGCTTCCATTTCAGCAAGTCTTTCACGGTTTGCCTTGAGTTCCGCACCCTTATTCAAAGTTGACTGCAAGTTTAATGTTGAAAGATACAAGTCTTTAAGTGTTGCAGTATCTTCTCCGAAAGCGTCCAACGAAGCCAAATCGCCGTTAATCTGCTTGATTATCATGTCAATGTCAGCGTCAACATTTGCGATTTTATAAGTCTTATTAAGCCACTTTGAATTGAATATTTTTTCCAAAGTAACAAGATTGAAGTTTTTTCCTTCCCAAATCTGCACGATTTCAGCTTTTTTTGCGGTCTTTTCTTCTTCATCTTTTGCTTTGACAATTACATCAAGTTTTTGACTTGCATTTTTTAGAAGGTCTGTTGTTTCGGTAACAATATTTTTGAACTCCATAAAAGGCATATTCCACTCTTTTTCAAGTGCAATTCTGTCATCGTTCAATTTTTTTGCGGCATTGTTTATTTCAGCCTTATCTTTTGCGGCTTTTTCAGCGTCACCGGTGTAGTTTTCAATCGAATATCTGTTTTTTAACTCGTTGATAACATAGGCTTTAATGTCAATCGCATTTGTTACCAAGTTTCCAAGTGTCTTTTCTTTTATGACTAATGAAAGTGGATTTGTTTTCATGTCTATTTATCCTCTTAATGCTAATTCTGCTAAATCTGAACCGTCGAACTCTTCCGGCGTTTCCCATTGTGGAATAGGTAAATGTCCGGCTTTTTCAAAAGCACGCTCTACCTTTCCCCTTAAATGTGGGTACTTCTCCAAAAATGCGTTCCACCCTCTGCGATGAAAGAACTCATGTTCTTCTCGTGTCAGTGCTAAAACATTCCAAGCACAATCTGCAAATTGTGGAGCAGCACCACGGCTAACGATATGGTGACAATCTACATTGCCGCCCATTCCGCTCGCTTCACTGTAAACCGCCGTCTTTCGCCACTCCGCTACTGTATAATCGTCTCTGAAATTGTGTTCCTGCTTGCCTTGCCATATTTCCCATTCATAAAGAACTTTCCTAACATCAGCCTGTAGGTCATAACTTAATTGACATTCAGTAGCCAAGTGGTAAAGTAAGCCGTCAATAAATCTTGCTGCCGCAACTGTATTAGATTCTGAAATATGCACCGGTCTTAATTCGTTCTTGCGGAATCTTGACGGCGTTTTGTCTGCATACAATTCCAGTAAATCTAAATACAAGTCGTAACGTTCTTCTTCTGTCGGCTTGCGGTTTTCCATGCTCTCAAAGATAACGGTGATTAACTTCCATACGCTCGCAAGTTGCTTATAGCTTCTTTGTTGAAATTGAGCGTCAATCTCACATTTCAAAAGAATTTCTTGTTTGCTTCGTTCTTCCCGGCTTTTTTTTGAGTTGAAAAGTTTCCAAATCAACTTCATGTCTTTTTCGTCGGTAGCACGCAAAACAATCTGATTCTTATATAAAATGCCGTGAAAGAATCCCGTTATCTTCACAAATCACCCCTTAAAAAAGTCCGTTTGGAATATCGCCGCCATCGTAATTTCCTGCCTGCGCTTCAAATGCTGCGTCAATTCCTGCGTCGTCCATTACTTCAACTGGTGTTTCTTCTGCCGGAACATTTGCAACAGATTTGTTTTCAATCTGTTTCTGTTCTTCAACTTCCACCGCATTTTCCGGCGAATAATCAAAGTTTTTAGTCAAGGTGATTTCGTTACCGTCACGAATGATGTTTGTCTTGATGATTGCACTATCACCGTTTACGGCTTCTGCAATAAGTTCAGCATTTTCAACGGCTTTTGGTGCATATTTCAGAACCTTTTTAAGAACGGTTTTCTTTGCCATGCTTTCCGGGTCTGTAGTCCAAGGTGAAGAGTAACCGCTCTTTACGCTCTGCGAATACTTCTTTGCGTGTTTCTGAATTGCTTCCCAACTCATTACTTCAAAAGCACAAGCACCGTTTTTCAGTTCATACAAAGCATAAACATAAATTGGTTTGTCGCTTTTTTCGTGTGGTCTGTGAATAAGTTTTTCTTCGAGACCGTAGGAATAATCGAAGTCGTCACCTTCATATACAACACGGGCAACAATCTTCTTGTACTGCCCTGTTCTGTAACACAAATCAATCAAGCCTTGATAACCCAACTGGAACTGTGTTTCCATTACACTCTTGTTCTTGTAAGGGATTAAATAAGCCTGTCCGAGAGGTGTGTTACATTCAAGCCCCAACTGTGCCGAAGTAAGCAAAGCACCCATAAAAGATTCCGGTGTAGAATCTGCAAGTTTAGCGTCCTTTGAAAGTGCAGTAAGTGCAATTCTCATCATTCTTTCCGGTGTAATGTTTGCAGGAAGGGCGTTCTTGATTTGGTCGCTCATTTTTGCAACCCACTGTTTAAGTGTTGGTTTCTTTGTATTTACATTTGCAAGTTTTGTATTTGCGTTATTTCCATTTACGTTCATATTTCAATTTCTCCTGTAATTTACCCCGGCATAAAGCCGGGTGATTGTTAGATACATTTGCCTACGGCAAAAGCGGGGGCGACCCCACCGCCAC
>JAZLFH010000019.1:0-7756 GCA_045615705.1 Clostridia bacterium | reverse complement strand
AAAAAATTTCATGTAAAAAAGAGAAAAAATTTGTATGAATCTATTGCTTTTTTAATGGAAATGGTGTATAATTGATTTGTCGGGAATGAAGTTCTCCCGTGGGAAACCTAAACCGCTTATTTAAGCTGATAACTTCTGCTATTACACGCAGAAGCTGTCAGCTTTTTTGCGTATCAGGAGGCTTTTATGCTCACTTCATTATCCCTTATTTTTCTTGTCGGACTATCTATGGCATTTATTTGTCGCAAAATCAAACTGCCCCGTATAATCGGTATGCTCATCACCGGTATTGTTTTAGGACCCTTTGTGCTTGACTTTCTTGACTCGCAGATACTTGGCATTTCATCGGAGCTGCGGCAAATGGCACTGATTATCATTCTGATAAAAGCCGGACTGTCGCTTAATATTTCCGACCTCAAAAAAGTCGGCAGACCTGCAATCCTTATGTCGTTTTTGCCTGCACTTTTTGAAATCGGTGCATTCATTTTGCTGGCACCATTACTACTTCATATCACTATATTGGAAGCCGCCATTATGGGTGCGGTACTCGGAGCAGTCTCCCCGGCAGTGGTCGTTCCCCGAATGGTGCAGTTAATGGATGAAAACTACGGGACGGATAAACAAATACCGCAGCTGATACTTGCCGGAGCATCCCTTGATGATGTGTTTGTTATTGTGCTATTTTCAACATTTATCGGTATGGCACAGGGCAGTTCGGCAAAAGTTATGGACTTTGTCAATATCCCGATTTCGATTGTATTGGGAATTCTGCTCGGAGCAGCTTTCGGCTTAGTGATTGCATCCCTTTTTGAACTTGCTCACAAAAGAAACGATCCTATCCGGCAAAGCATCAAAACCATTATCGTACTTGGTGCGGCATTTCTTTTAATGTCTATCGAAACATGGCTTGAAGGTACGGTTTCGATATCTGGACTGCTTGCCGTAATGAGTATGGCTTGTGTGATACAGATGCGTTGTCGAAAAGAAGTGTCGAACGATTTGTCTGCCAAATACGGTCGGCTTTGGCTTGCCGCAGAGGTAATTCTCTTTGTACTTGTCGGTGTGGCGGTGGATATTCGCTATACGCTGAATGCCGGGCTGATGGCGGTGCTGATGATATTTGTCGCACTTGTTTTCCGTTCGGTAGGGGTACTTGTCTGTCTTATTGGTACAAAACTCAACCGAAAAGAAAAACTGTACTGTATCATTGCCTATTTGCCGAAAGCGACCGTTCAGGCGGCTATCGGTTCCGTACCGCTATCGCTCGGTTTACCTTGTGGAAACATCGTTCTCTCGGTGGCAGTACTCTCCATTCTCATTACCGCTCCGCTCGGAGCAATCGGTATGGATTTGAGCTATAAAAAGTTATTGAAATTATTATAACAAATCCCGGTTTGTCGAGATGTACCTTTTAGTCGTTCTTACCTCAAATATGTACCTTTTGGTCGCTTTTAGGCAGAAAAACGACAAGTTTTGACTTGTCGTTTTTTCAACGAAATAAATCCTTCGGATTTGTGAAATGCACTTCGTGCATGAAATACGCCTGCGGCGTGTGAAATGCCTGCGGGCGTGAGAGGATTTATTCCATTTCACTTGATGCGTAGCATCAAATTTCACAATTTACGAAGTAAATTATTTCACATCGGCAAAGCCGATATTTCACTAAACCCGAAAACGAAGCCAAAAAATGTACGCCCCCAAATGGCTTTGAATTTAGCGAAGTCAACAGTATAGTGTATGCGAAATAATAGAAAAAACTGTGTTAAGGAGCAGAAAATAAAATTATTTTCATAAGAATGAAACTTTTTTGATGATTTGAGGATATATAGTAGCGTAAAGACTAAAAGCTTTTAACTTTGCACAGAAAGTTGGTTTAAGATGGTAGATGAATCAAAGTTACTTCACAGGTTGAAACAAAAACAGAAAAACTCAATAAATCTGGCAATAGAGATCTATACCCCATATTTAAGTACAGTTCTTTATAATATGGTTGGTAACGGGCTTCCCAAAGAAGATATTGAGGAAATCATTTCAGATGTGTTTGTTATGCTATGGAAGAACGCAGAATACATAGATTTAGAAAAAGGTACAATACGCTCATATATTTCTGCATCAGCTCGTAATTTTGCGTTAAAAAGGATAAACAAAAGATCCGAATACACTTCCATTGACGAAATTGATTTGCCGGATATAACAAATTTTGCAGATGATTTTTCCGAAACAGAACGACTGTGGAAAGCCGTTATGGAACTTGGAGAGCCGGACAACGAAATATTCGTAAGATATTATAAATTCGATGAAAAACTGAAGGATATTTCAAAGGCAACGGGTCTGAATGTTTCTACCATTAAAAGCAAACTTTCAAGAGGAAAACGAAAACTCAAAAAAATCTTATTAAATGCGGAGGAATCGTTATGATTAGAAAAAGAAATCTATCAAAAGATATCAATATGAAAAGCTGTGCAGATACATCAAATGCTCTTGACATCAGTATTGATAAAATAAAAGATATGGTTGATGGTAAGATTACTTCCGCAGATGTGGAAAGGAAGTCTTACACTATGAAATCAAAAAAGAAAATATCCCTCATTGCAATAGCGGCTACATTGGTTTTAGGCATTACCGTTTTTGCTGCAAGCGGAATTATCAGTAATTGGTACAGTTCTTCATCTTCTATCCCTGATTACAAATCGCTCCCAACAGAACAACAATGTATAAAGGACATTGGGTATGCTCCTACACTAATCGAAACATTTGAAAATGGTTATTCATTTAGTAATGGCAGTATTGTGAATAATAATTTGAAAGATGAAAATAAAAAATCTGTAGAAAGATTCAAGTCGGTTATGTTTCGGTATAAAAAAGATGGAGATGAGGTAATATTCTCGCAAGACAAATATAACTCGGAAACCGAAAAAAACGGTGATGTTGTTAAAAATATTGACGGTATAGATGTATATTACTTTAATTATACAAACAAGGTTGTACCGCCGGATTATAAATTAACTGATGAAGATAAAAAAGCAGAGGCAAACGGTGAATTGGTGTTCAGTTACGGCTCATCGAAAGTTGAAATAAACGAGGTTCAAAGCATATCGTGGCTTGTAAACGATATGCACTATGAACTGATGCAGATTAATGGAAAATTATCTGTCGGTGAACTTGTGGATATGGCAACTGAAATTATTGATAATAATAATCAGTAGGATATCTATATTGTCCACGACTCAAAAAAAAATCCTCGTTCTAAGAAACGGGGATTTTTTTGAAATAATAAGTAATAGTGAATATGGAAGTAAGGTGCAAAATCGCAGAGCGGTTTTGTTTAAAAATATTTCAATATATCGCATTTTCACTAAAAAGATATTGCGAATTATACAGAAAAGTGCTAAAATAGATGTAACAGTTAAAATCGAGCATTGCAAACTTAAAAAAAGGAGGATTTCAGATGAAAACAAAGAGAATCCTGGCATTGCTTGTGACGGTAATGATGATTTTTACAATCATTCCGCAATTGGCATTTGCCGAAGAACAAGCAAGTTTTGACAACTTTAAGGCTGTTCAGACTTATACGGACGGACAGTTTACAGATGTCAAAAACACAGACTGGTTTTCGGAAAATTTAAAATCAGTTTACGAATTTGCCCTTATGGTGGGCAGAAGCGAAACCGAGTTTGCTCCGGAGGAGAATATGACGGTTGCGGAGGCAATGACCATTGCGGCACGCCTTAATTCAATCTACAAAACGGGCAAAGCCGATTTCACGGAGGGTGAACCTTGGTATCAGGTTTATACCGATTATTGCAAGGCAAACGGCATCGCAGACATTTCAAATTATGATCCCGATGCACTCATAACAAGAGGTCAGTTTGCAGAGATCTTTGCAAATGCACTCCCCGAGGAAGCACTTGCACAAATTAACGAAATTGTAAACGGTGCAATTCCCGATGTAAAGGAAGGGGATGCGTTCTCCAAGGCAATTTACGATCTTTACCGTGCAGGTATTCTTGTAGGTAATGACGACAAGGGAACCTTTGCATCAAACACCAATATTAAAAGAATGGAAGTTACAGCCATCACAGGCAGAATGGCAGTTCCTTCTCAAAGACAAAAGATTTCTTTGACCGCAGAACCCGAGGAAAAGGAAGAATATACCGTTTCTTTTGACTTAAACTATGACGGAAAGACCTTAAATTCCGTAACTGTTAAAGATGGCGAGAAGGTATCGGCTCCAAAGTCACCTTCAAGAACTGACTATAACTTTGTCGGTTGGTACACCGCAAAATCAGGCGGCACAAAGTTTAATTTTTCAAAAGTAATCACAGCCGATATAACGCTTTACGCACATTGGAGTAAGGTTTCAAGTGGTGGCGGAGGCTCGTCAAGAAGTTATACCGTAACCTTTGTAAGCGATAAGGGCGAAGCCTTGGAACCGGTAACCGTAAAATCCGGAAATAAAATTACAGAGCCGACCGTTTCGGAGGTTGAAGGCTTCTATGTTGAAGGCTGGTATAAGGAAGCCGAGTTCCAAAACAAATGGTATTTTGATACCGATAAGGTAACTGCAAACACAACCATTTATGCAAATTGGATAGAGGAAAACCGTACATTTAAGGCAGTGTATAGCGAAACAGACGGCAGTCTCACCTTCTATTTTGACAATGTTAACCACAGCACAGAGGGTACCGTTTATGAAAACGGAACCGAAAACATCCTCTTTGACGACACAAAAGATTATGGTGAAAAGTGGGGTTACAATAGCATTCGTGCAGGAATAACGGGCGTTGTAATCGACCCGTCTGTTGCAAAATTCAAAGGCCTCACATCCACGACATTTATGTTCTATAATATGCAGAATGCAGAAAGCATCAGCGGCACAGAATATCTTGACGTTTCAAACACAACAGACATGAGCTATATGTTCTACAAATATGGTTCCGCATCTACAGTACTTACTGCAGTGCCTGATGTGAGCAATTGGAATACCGGTAAAGTAACGAACATGAATAGGATGTTCTGGAGTTACGGTAATAATTCCACAGTGCTCGCTGGTGTGCCTGATGTCAGCAAGTGGAATACCGGCAACGTAACGGACATGAGCTATATGTTCTCCGCCTACGGCTATAAATCACAAACACTTAACGCTGTGCCGAATGTCAGCGAGTGGAATACCGGCAATGTAACGAACATGAGCAGTATGTTCAACTCCTATGGTTACTCATCTGCAGCACTTAAAGTTGTACCAGATGTGAGCAACTGGGATATCGGCAGTGTGACGAATATGAGCTATATGTTCGACTCCTATGGTTACTCATCTACGGTGCTTAACGCTGTGCCGGCTGTTAACGGAAACAATTGGAATACAGAAAAAGTAACAAACATTGCAGAAATGTTCTATAGTTATGGCAAAAACTCTACAGCACTGACAAAGGTGCCGGATGTGAGCAAGTGGAATATTAGTGGCGTAACGGATATGAACCATATGTTCAATTACTACGGAAGCAATTCCGAAGTACTGGAGTTCAAGCTTGATCTTTCCGGATGGGATTTGGCAGGCAAGGATGCTAATAATATGTTCGACGATGCCGGTATAAGTGCAACCACATGGTCAGTCACTATCCCTGCAACGACAGGTGAGCATCAGAATGATTCAAACAATTGGTATTTCGGTGATTGTACAGATAGTATTAAACCGGCAACGGACAAACAATTTACGGTGGCTACACCGACACCGGCACCGGAAACCAAGACTTTGGAGGAAATTCTTGCAACCTATGGCACGGACTTTCCGGCTTCTGCAGAGGATGCCTGGAAATGTGGCGACCTGCCTATGTATTGCAGAGAGACTACCGGGGGTTGTATTTTAACTATTGGAACTACTCAAATGACAGATGCGATGCTGCATTCCGACACTGCAATCAAAGTCAACGGCGGGTATGAATATACGAATGATGATAAATATTCGATATTCTTTAAGGTTGATGAGAATAAGTTAGTTGCTGTTACAATTAAAACCATATCAGATGAATTCAGCATATTTGCCGGCACATATGCGCTGCCGGTACCCCCGGAAACCGGGACTTTGGCACAAATTCTTGCAACCAACACGAAGTTCCCCATAGCAGAAGATGACTTGATACCGGAAAATGCGTGGGTAAACGAAAGAGGTGCCCAAGCATTTGTAAACCCGGACGGTATGCTGTGCTTTGTTAAGGTTGGTAACGCAAATACGCTTGATGTAGCTACAACCGAAACATTCACCAAAGTCGGCGACAATTTTGTGTTTGAAGATACCGATGCTACATTCACCTGCATTATAAAGGACGGAAAGCTTGATTCGATCAAAATTGAGACAGAGAATACCGATTACACAGACCTTGTCGGTACCTACGCACCGGCACCGTTGCCCGAATATACCAATCTTCTCGGCGAATACAGTTTCAGTGCGTATGATTACTTCAATAGTTGCCCCACTAACGGCACGCTTGTTGTAGAAGAAGGCGTTGTAAACGAATCCTATAAGATTTCAATCCCCGGTATCGGCTGGTGTCCTGAACAAGGCCAGTGGATCGATCATTTCCTTTGCACCTGGGATAAAACAAACAACAGCTTCACCCTCAATCAGGGAGAAGTTGGTGATGTAGGTGAGTGGAGCTATGGTGCTTTGGGATACTGCGATATCGTGATGGATATCTTCTATTTTGATGCAATGGATGATATTGATAATGTCGTCTTCACTGCGGATGACAGCGGAAACCTTACAATAACCTCACCCACCATACCTCAAGATGACTATCTCTGCCTGCAGTCCGGAATCTACAAAGAAGGCGTACCAACCGGTTATGCCAACTGCATTCTCGTATTCAACCAGGGTCTGACCTTTACTAAGTAGGCACCGGCACCGGAAACCAAGACAGTAGCGGATATTCTTGCAACGGTTGAAGGCTTCCCGACATCGAGCAATCCTTCGGAGGCACCCCAAAATGCGTGGGTAAGCGGTGAGGGACAAAAATGCTTTATTTATGACGGCGGATCGTTTCAAAGTCTGCGTTTCATCGGCAAAGAAGGATCATCCGATAATCTCCCTAACATCATTAGCCTGGAATTGGTGAAGAATGCAGACGGAAATTGGGATTATAAGCAAAGTGAAAGTGTATATTGCACTTTTGTAATGTCCGATGACAAATTAGTGTCAATTATTCACTCAATTGTGTATGAGGGAAAAACAGGATGTAACGGCACCTACAAGGCAGAATAAAAAATACAACCTGAATGCAGATGGAACCCGCCTCTTCAGGAGGTGGGTTCCATTTCAGAATTTTGGGTGGGAGTTATAATCTCCCACCCAAAACCCTGAGGAGTTTACAATTCATGAGCAATGATTTAATGACGGAACAAAGATGTATTATGACCTTGAAGACAATCAAGAATAATACATTCGATCGCTGTATTGCAAACGGTGTTGTTGTACACAATATCAAATAAGACATTAATCCCAAAGCGGTTATCTGAAAGCCCTGTGGCGGAATAACTTTTCGGATATAACCACTATCAGCAATGCGGTCGGAAAATAAATAACACAAAATCACAAATTAAAAAACAGACGGCAAAATGGTGTACAAATTGCTTTTCTTACCTTGAAACAGTCCGATTTTGTATCTTTTTGCCCGCCTTTGACAACAAAAAAGTCTCTTTTGACTGCCGACAAAAGGGACTTTTTTTGAATGATGTTTGCCTTTTACAAATTATGACGGCG
>JAZLFH010000018.1:0-33579 GCA_045615705.1 Clostridia bacterium | reverse complement strand
CCCGAAGGCGTACGAAGGTACTCCGAGAGGTGAAGTTTGTCCGTAGCATAAAGAATCAATTTATTAAATTTTGTTAAGAACCGAGTTTTTTCTTAACTTTATAAGTCATATAACAAAGCAAAATGTTATTCTTTGTTTCTCTCTTTATGCGTTCGGTGTACTTTTTTACAGCCCGAGTTTAGCGGTTGACTAATCCGTCAATTACCGTTCCCATACTCGCAAAAAAGTTTGTTGCTTTTTTTCTGACTTTGGCACTTTGTCTGTCGTTCATCGGGTCTAATATTGCCCCGACCGCCGTGCCGATTAAAGAGCCTACCAAAAGACCCGTTGCAAATTTAATACACTTCATTTTTTCCCTTCTCCTTTTTTAAAAAGCTTTTTATAAAAGGTATCCCTTTTGGAAATGGAAAAATCATCTTCTTTTACATAAATTGTATCGGATACGATGTCTGCACTTCCGTTTAAACTGATGTTGGTTCCGTTTTTAAGACTTATTTCAATCATTTTTCCGGTTTCGCAATCAAAGTTGCAGTTTTTAATTTTCCCCAAACAGCCACCGGAGTCGGTAGTAAGCCTGTTTTTAAAAAATGACTTAAAACTTCTCAAATCAAGGTCAATTATAGGCGGAGTTTTTAAGAACTTTTCGCCGTATCCCGAAACAATTAAAAAATTATTTTCTTCGCCGACAATTTGTTCTCTTTTAAAAAAGCGGTTTTTGTAAATTCTTGAGTCATCGGTAGTTACAAACCCGTAAAATTCTCCGCCGTTTCTTTTCAGAAACACATCTGTAATTTTACCTATAAAACGGCCTGTTTCACTGCTTTTAACACTTTTTTTTAAAAGGTCATCAAACGATTTTTCCATGCGGATTCCTCCGCTTTTACTATCTGCAATTTCAAAAGAAAAATACATAGGTAAATTTTGAAAATTTTTTGAAATTCTTGGACGATACAGATATTGGGGTTAGTGAAATATCGGCTTTGCCGATGTGAAATAATTTACTTCGTAAATTGTGAAATTTGATGCTTTTCATCAAGTGAAATGAAATAAATCCTTATATAACACGCCGCAGGCGTATTTCATGTTGCGAAGCAACATTTCACGCACGAAGTGTATTTCACAAATCCGAAGGATTTATTTCGTTGAAAAAAGCACGCTTTTGCGTGCTTTTTTCTGGTATGCCCGATGCGATTTGAACGCACGACCTTCAGAGTCGGAGTCTGACGCTCTATCCAACTGAGCTACGGGCACCTGTTACCTTTCGTTTATCGGTGCGTATTTTTCTTTTTTGGTTATACTCTTATACGCAGGACGGATAATTCTTGCAGCCGCATAAACTTCTTCGATTCTGTGAGCACACCAACCCACAATTCTTGCAACCGAGAAAAGAGGCGTGAAAAGGTCTCTCGAAATACCCAACATATTGTAAACAAATCCGCTGTAAAAGTCTACATTGGGGCATATATCCTTATCTGTGCCTCTGACTTCTTTTAAAAGTGCGGGGGTGTACTTTGAGATTGTGTCATAGAGGAATAATTCATTTTCCAGGCCTTTCTTTTTGGCGAGGTCCTTTGCATATTCGTACAAAAGCACGGCTCTCGGGTCGCTCTTGGTATAAACGGCGTGTCCCATACCGTAAATAAGACCTGATTTATCGTAACTTTCTTTTTTAAGGAGTTTTATAATATGTGCTTTTATCTCTTCTTCGTTTGTAATATCTTTAACATTTTCTTTAAAATCGTCAATCATACCCATAACACGAAGATTTGCTCCGCCGTGGAGCGGTCCTTTAAGAGAACCGAGTGCCGCTGAAATTGCGGAATAGGTGTCTGTTCCGCTTGAAGAAACAACATGCGTGGTAAATGTTGAGTTATTTCCTCCGCCATGCTCTGCGTGAAGAATAAGTGCCAAATCTAAAAGACGGGCTTCCTCCTCGGTATATGCGTTATCGGGACGAATCATATAAAGAATGTTTTGTGCTGTCGAAAGTTCTTTTTGCGGATTGTGTAAAATAAGGCTCTTGTCATCAAAGTAGTGAATCTTTGTAGCGTAAGCATGAGCCATCAATGTAGGAAAGCGGGCAATTAATTTAAGCGATTGCTCAATCAAATTTTCGATAGAAACTTCATCGGGGTTATCGTCATACGAATAGAGTGATAAAACGCCACGGGCAAGTTTGTTCATAATATCACGGCTGGGTGCTTTTAAAATCATATCTTCCGTAAAGTTTTCGGGTAGGTTGCGATAACTTCCCAAGAGTTCGCTGAAATCTTTTAACTCGTCTTTATTCGGCAGATGACCGAAAAGGAGCAAATATGCATTTTCTTCATAGCCGAATCTTTTTTCCTTTTGGCAAGAGTGAACAATATCTGCGACATTAATTCCGCGATAACGAAGTTCTCCGTCAACGGGAATTTTTTCTCCCTCGTCCATAATGTAGCCGTGAACATCACCTATTTCGGTAAGTCCGACCAAAACACCCGAACCGTTTTGGTTACGAAGTCCTCTTTTTACATTATACAATTGATAAAGTGATGGTTCAATCTTGTAAACATCTTTTATGTTTTCGCACATCTTTTGTATTTCTTTATTGTAAGGCACGGTAAAGCCTCCTTTTTTGGAAATTATAATTAGTTATTATACAATTATTTTTTTGTTTTTGCAAGTGTTTTGTTCTACTTTGTCCACTTTTGAGTAAAGTATAAGAGAGGTGAGAAAGTTGAAAAGAATTTTTGCACTTGTTTTGTTTGTGTTTTTCTGTGTCTTTGCGGTTCCCGCCATGGTCATTGCTCCGCAAAAAAACGCCGAGGCAAAACCCACTCAAAGCGAGCAGAAAATCAATGTGTTTTTTAGTGATGAAGGTGTAACAAAAGAGGTTAATCTGGAAGAATATTTGATTGGCGTGGTATGTGCCGAGATGCCCGCTTCATTTGAAACGGAGGCGTTAAAGGCTCAGGCTGTTTCTGCCCGAAGTTACACAATTTACAAAAAGAACAATCAAAAAACAGATATTCATCCCGATGCAGATGTCTGCACCGACTCAACCCACTGCAAAGCGTACATATCAAAGGAAAAGGCATTTTCAAACTGGGGAGAAAATGCCGAAAAAAACTACCAGAAAATCTCAAAAGCAGTTTATGACACAAAAGGAGAAATTATGACATATCAAGGAGAAGTTGCAATGGCGGTGTTTCACTCGTCATCGGGCGGACGAACGGAAAATTCAGGCGATGTGTGGCAACAAAACCTTCCCTACCTTGTAAGCGTTGACTCGCAAGGCGAAGAATATGCACAAAACTATTACAGCGAACTTTCTTTAAGTTTTTCGGACTTTTGCAGAAAACTTTCGGAAGAAGCGGGAGTTATCATAACTTCGCCTGACGAAATTTCGGAACCTGTCCTTACAGAAGGAAGTGCGGTAAAAAGCATCATCATAGGAGGAAAGAGCTTTTCGGGAACGGAAATTCGGAGTATGTTCGGGCTTAGAAGTGCTAAATTCAGCATTGAAAAGGACCTTTCGAGCGTAACCTTTTCTGTAAGAGGATACGGGCACGGAGTCGGAATGAGCCAGTATGGTGCAAATGCCATGGCAATGCACGGTAAAAACTACAAAGAAATTCTGTCCCACTACTACACGGGAGTAGATTTTACAAGTATATAACAATAAAAAAGGGGAAAAATACACAAAGGAGGTAATAGTATGAAATTTTTAAAAAAGTATCGTGTGTTTACAATTATTCTCTTGTGTTTTTCCCTTTTGGGTATTTTCTTTTCAATGAGGACAAAGGCACCGGAAGTGGTTTCCAAAACGGAAGAAAACTTTCCGATTCCGCTTGGTGCAGTTGATGAAAAGCCTGTTTTAAAGGTTTTGCCCAAAGAAGAAAAAGAAGAAAAAAAAGAGCCGGTTGTCCAATCCGCACAGGATTTACAAAAAGAAAATACAGAAGAAAAAGCAGTGCTTCCCACAGAAGGAGCGGTTATTTTTTCATTTTCAAAAACGCCGGTTTACTCAAAAACCATGAATGATTTTCGTTCGCATACGGCACTTGATTTTTCGGCGAAAGAAGGTCAAAGTGTGTATTCGGTAAAAAGCGGAACAACGGAAAAGGTCGGTTTTGACAAGGCATGGGGGTATGTCGTGGAAATATCGCACGATAACGGGTTAAAAACCATTTACAAAAATCTTTCGGAAAATGTCTTGGTTCAGGAAGGCGAAAGCGTAAAGGCAGGTCAAAAAATCGGCGAAGTGGGAACTCTTGGCATAATGGAGTGCAAAGATGAAAGCCATCTTCATTTTGAAGCAACTTTAAACGGCGAAAAGATAGATTTTACAGAATACTTTTAACATTATCTGCATACATTTTTGTATGAGTTATTGTGATTTAATTTATAAGCGACTGAAAAATATAGAAAAAAAATATAACAATGCACAAGTTTTTTCTATCGGGAAAAGTTTTTTGGGAAAAGACATCTATGCCCTCAGAGTCGGAAACGGGAAAAAAGCGGTTTTTTTGGGAGCACATCACGGTCTTGAATATATTACGGCAGAGGTTCTGACTCTTTTTGCGGAGCGGTATTTTCTTGATATAAAAGACCGTGAATTATATTTTATACCCATTTTAAACCCTGACGGAGTGGATATTGCAACGGGAAATATCTCCAAATCACTTAAAGAAAAGTTGGAAAAAATGTGCGACTTACCGCTTTCACGCTCTTGGCAGGCAAATGCACGGGGCGTAGATTTAAACCATAACTTTGACGCAAACTGGCAAAATAACAGCGTAAAAAAGCCTTCAAACACGAGATACGGAGGAGTGTGTCCCGAAAGCGAACCCGAAACTCAGGCAATAGTTAAGTTTTTAAGAGAAATTTTGCCTCAAATTCTTATCTCTTTTCATTCACAGGGCGAAGTTATCTACTATGATTTTGATTCAAAAATTCCGCCACATTCATATTTTCTTGCACTGCTTTTTTCTCTTGCGAGCGGATATAAAATGGAAAACCCGATTTTAGAAGCATCGTTTGGAGGACTGAAAGATTGGTATATAAAAGAGTTTAATCTCCCGGCATTTACCGTAGAAGTCGGGAAAGGTAAAAATCCGCTTCCTTTAAGCGATGCCGAAAACATATTGCTTTCGGTAGCCCCAATTCTTCGCTTGGCAGTTGACATAGGCTGTGCAATGATATAAAATAAAGCCAAAGGGGAGAATAAAATGTACGATATTTTGGTAATAGGCGGAGGTCCTGCGGGGATGTGTAGTGCACTTTACGGTGCTCGTGCAGGGCTTAAAGTTGCTGTTTTTGAGAAGATGTTTTTCGGTGGTCAGGCAAGCACCACCTATGAGATAGATAACTATATCGGATTTGACGAGGGAATTTCGGGACCCGACCTTTGCGAAAAGATGGACAAGCATATGCGTAAATTCGGCGTAGATGTTTTTATGGAAGAAATCACGGCGATTTCTCTTAACGGCGATACTAAAACCGTAACAACAAAAGAAAAATCTTACGATGGGAAAACTGTTGTTTTGGCAATGGGTGCAGAACCGAAAAAACTCGGACTTGCCAATGAAGATGAACTTCGGGGAATGGGTGTAAGTTACTGTGCGACCTGTGACGGAATGTTTTTTGCGGGTAAAACCGTTGCCGTGGCAGGCGGAGGCGATACAGCAGTTGAAGACGCACTTTTTTTGGCGAGAACTTGCGAAAAAGTTTACCTTGTTCACCGCCGTGATAGTCTGAGAGCAACAAAAATCTTAGGAGATATGCTTTTAAAAAACGAAAAAATCGAGCCTGTCTGGAATAGCAGTATAAAAGAAATTTTAAGTGAAAACGGCAGGGTTTCCGGAATAATCGTGAAGAATAAAAATAATAGCGAAGAAAGAGAAATTTCTCTTTCGGGAGTTTTTGTTGCCATCGGGACAAATCCGTTAGGTTCTCTTGTGAAGGACAGCCTTAAAATGAATGAGCAGGGCTATATAGTAACAAATGAAAATATGGAAACAAGCATTGAAGGAGTGTACGCTGCCGGAGATATACGGGAGAAGCCTCTAAGACAAGTTATTACTGCCGCATCGGACGGAGCGGTTGCCGCATTTTGTGCATCAAGATATATTGAGGAGAAAAAAGCATAAAAAAACCTTGATTTTTCTTTGAGTGTGTAATATAATGTGTCTAATCCGCCGATGTGATGGAATTGGCAGACGTGACGGACTCAAAATCCGTTGGTAGCGATACCGTGTGGGTTCGAGTCCCACCATCGGCACCAAAAAAAGAAGAATACCAAAGGTGTTCTTCTTTTTTGTTTATAGAAGGGACCCAAACCCTGAGAGGGCTACGAGCGTAAAGAAAACGATTGATAATCGTTTTTAGCGAGTAGGTGCGAAGCCCGGCAGTGAAATGCGAAGCATTTGGGTGGGCAAGCAGGCAAGATGCGAAGCATCTGTGTCCCACCATCGGCACCAAAAAAAGAAGAATACCAAAGGTGTTCTTCTTTTTTTTTGTTTATAGAAGGGACCCAAGCCCTGAGAGGGCTACGAGCGTAAAGAAAATGTTAGTTGTTGCAGTAGAAATGTGCATGTATAATTATAAAAACGACAAGTGCTTCCGAATGCTTTATCACTATATGTTGTACTTAATCATTAGTAACAATACAAATATTGCAAAACAATTTGACAAATTTATAATTTTAGTTTATAATGGTAAACGACAAATATAAAAGGGGGTTTGATATATGTCAGCATTTAGTGAAAGGCTAACTGCATTGATGAAAGTCAAAGGGCTATCACAAAAGGATTTTGCAAAGAAAGCAAACATTACCGAGTCGGCTATGTCTTACTATGCAAAAGGAGTACGTACCCCAAGTGGCGAGGTTCTTGTCCGAATAGCAAAAGCACTCGACACAACCGCAGATTATCTTTTAGGCAGCACGGACAATGTCGAAATCCTCGAATCACAAAAAGAACTTAAATATCTGCAAAGAAATCTCGGCAAATTAGATGAGGAGCAGTTAAAAAAAGCAGAAGGAATGTTAAAACTGATGTTCAATGACATCTTTGAGGACGAAGACGAGGAGAGAGATAGTGGCGAGTAACACAAAACCCAATTTTTCAGCAGCATATTCAAAAGCTAACGAGATTTTAGTAAAATCCAGTGTTATTTTCACGTTTCCGTTCTCTCCCATCGACCTTGTGAAAGAGCAATCCGCCATAAAGTGCCGCACATATAAAAAGGCAATAAAATATGGAATTGACATTACTGCCTTCGGTAGTGAGTCAGCGATTATTTTTGAATATGGTGGCAGGCAGATTGTTTTTTACGATGATAGTAAATTGATGACTCATGTAAAGTATTCCATTCTGCACGAGTTGGGACACCCCTTAAACAATCACAATTTCAGTGTTACCGACAAGGAAATTTATGGTCGGTACGAAGTGGAAACAAACTACTTCGCCGCACAACTGCTTATGCCGGAGCAGGTATTACGAGAGCTTACTAATAGGGGCATTCGTATTACAAAGGAGTTTCTGATGCAACACTTTGAAGTATCGGAAACGGCGGCAAAAAAGCGTATTGAAACGCTCGCAAAAACAACGATTGAGTGGCGTTCTCGACAGGAGAAAGAATTTGACGATATTATCCTTTACAAATTCGCCGCTTTTATCGACAGTATTTGTCCCTCACGCAAAAATTACTTTGATTTTGAGGACGAATATGACCGTCAGCGTGAAAGGGACTCTTGGTTTTAATCACACGGCGGAGATTACATGTTGGAGGTGATGCCTATGGTTGCAATACAGAATAAGAAAAAGCATTCCGCAAGTTGCTACAACAACAAACGAAATGCTTAGTTCGTGTCGGATATGCTATGATAACCGACCTGACCGTTTGTTCATTATAGCATATCTGGACCCGCTTGTCAATTTGTCAAGCAAAAAAAGACAAGAAAAATACTGAAAATTCCGCAAGTAGCGGGGAAAGGTTATTAACTATAATGAACAATTTATTTTACGATGGTTTCAACTCAAAGCTGATTGAAACCGCCTTTTTTGAGGGTTTCCTTGAAATTCCCATCTTGGAAACTCCCAAAGAAATTCGCATACCTTCGGTTGCCGTTCCTTTTTCCAAAAGAAAGGCAATCGCTAACCCATCGGAAGAAATGCTTGTATTTTACGAGCAAGATTCCGAATTTAGAGAGTTCGTCAGCATACCGCAGAATTACATTTATGATCTGAAAGACATTAAAATAATTTCCACGCCCGATTGCTCTCTTTACCGAGATATGCCACTTTGGGAACAAATCGCAAATATCGGTGTGAGCCGTTCCGTAGGATATTATTTGCAACAACAAGGGAAATATGTTATCCCTAATGCCCGTTGGGGTGATGAGCGAACTTACACAAAGAGCATTTTCGATAACATTTCCGCATTTTCGGGTATACCGAAAAACAGCATCGTGTCAATCGGAACTTATGGGTGCAGTAAAAGCAAAGAGGATAAATACTACCTCGAAGCAGGACTTGAAGCAATGCTGACCGAATTAACACCGATAGATGTTATCGTGTACGGATCGTATAACCCTAAAATTTTTGGAAAGTATGAGTATTATACCCGTTTTCATCATCTGCCCGATTGGACTACTTACGTTCACAAAAGAAAGATGGTGGTTTGATATGGGTACAAGCAAAAACGGGCGTTATCTCAACACCAAAGGCTCGGGACGAAGTGTTAGCGATTTTGCTCTCGTACATTCAAGCGAAGGTGCATTTACCCGTAGCCAAACTCGTGTCAACGGAGAAACAATAATAAAACTGCGACTTAATAACGGTGGACACAGCCAAAAAGGTATGGAATTACTTGATAAATACGGAATTAAGTATAATATCGTAAAAACTTATCCTAATGGTGTCCGTGTCGGCAATATTCCAAATCATATGCAAAAGAACAAGAAAAGTAACATTGGACAATCTTGGTTCCCTAAGTCGTGGACGGATAATGATATTCGCCGTGCCGGTGAACATGTAGCTGGGTTAAAATCTAACCGCAGAGTATCTGATGGTGTACGAGTCTACGGCGTATATAAAGGAGTACGAGTTGGAGTAATTCGTACTAATGGTAAAATCGCAACAGTTTTTCCAGATAGTGACCAAAGTTCTGTATTAAGGAGGAAAAAGAAATGATGACAGAAAAAATCAGGGAAGCCATTAAAAAAAGAACTACGGTAGATGATGAATGGGATTATGGAGTACAGCAAAGCTGGGAATCCGTATTGTCAATTATATCCGAAAATTTTGACGGGATCATCGATTTTATTGAAAATGATTGCACCGCTGATGAGTTTTCGTGGTTAAGTGAAATATATAATGAAATTATTGATATATTTCCGTCAGAGAGAATCATTGAAGCACTTCGAAAAACCGCTGATAAGTACCCGGAAGAAGTCGAGGAATATAATCTTATTTATTGCATTGATGAAGCTGAAGAGCATCTTAGTTTTATTAAGAGTGCACACAATGAATAATAATGTACTGTGTTCCCCGACGCAGATCAAAGCTCAGTATTAAAGAAGCGGAGGAAATAATATGAATATCGAACAACTTAGATAGGTTATTCAGTTTCGTATTATCGAAAGTGAAGATAATTATTGAGTTGAGGATTTTTGGAAAGTAAAAAGTAATTTGTAAGAGGGAAGAAGTAAGGTAAAAATCGCAAGCGATTTTGTTTTTACTAAGAAGACCCAAGCCTTGAGAGGGCTACGAGCGTAAAGAAAACGATTGATAATCTTACCGGTAGGGATATAGGAAGGAAGTTTTACAATGTGCAAGACATAAAAATAGAACCTATCAGCGGGCAACTTGGGGAAAATCCCTCCTCACCAGATGCTGGCATAGGCTCTATCAAAACTGTATCAAATTTATTCAGTCTTGTCAGGCAATACGACAAAAACTTTAACCCGAAGCCATGTTCTTTGGTTGTAAATGAAGACGGCACGCCGAAGGTTGTGTATCACGGAACCCAAATGGCATTGTTCATGCAAATAAAAAAAGTCAATCCTGGTTTACGACTTTTGGGCTGCAATTGCCCTCAGTGGTTCAAACCTACATTGACTTTAATAACAACATATCACAACCTGATACATCTGTCAATACCTATTCTATGCAAAATTCAAAAAAAGATGCAAATTATTCAAACGAAAGTGCAAATAAACCTTTCAATCAAAATTCGGTTGATTCCGTAACAGAAACACCCGAAAGCGTAACGGAAACGCCCGAAAATGAAAGTGCTGTCCCTTATACCGATAAAGAAAAACAGAATTGGGAAAACAGCAAGGATATTATAGTATATGAGAGTGACGAACAGTTTGAATCCTTTGTTGAAAAGGTTTTGAAAAATGAGGACACTAACAAGAAAATATACTTTGGTAAAGTTCCTGATGCAACCGCACAGATGGTGTTTGATAAAACAGGTGTCGATGTGTCGGACCACAATATCGCATTAAAGGGATATGAGATAAGAAAAATTCTGCTCAACTCACACGGCGATGAAAAAGTGGAAACTGCAAGAGGTCAAGAACCTATAACAAGGGACGATTTGAAAAACATTCCGTCTGTTATTGCGAATCCTGATGATGTAAGCTTGTCGGAAAAAGAATACGAGGGCAAACCTGCTCTCTTATTTGAAAAAACTATTGACGGCAAAAATTATGTAGTGGCTTATGTATCAAGAAAACATCACGATATTGCAATACAAACGATGTATAAAAAAAGAAGCCTTGCTACTGCGGAAAATGCAGACGCCCTTTCCTCTACGCCCGAAACGACCAATAGTACAGCTTCTAACAATAATGTACCACAGGATAACAAAAATGTCAACAAAAGAAATTACGGAAACGCACTTTTAGACGTTGTATCTCCCGATAGTAGAACGCTTTTAGATGGTTTGACCCCCGCAAGCGGAAAACTTCCAATTTCCGATGACAAAAAAGTCCAAGCCGAAACCGTAGATAACAACCAAAAAGAAAAAGAGGTACTTAAAAGTGCCTCTTTTTCTTTTTGTCAAAATCAAAATATGTTTTAGCAAGAACTTTGGAATATGTATTAAAATACTATTCCAAAAAATCTTTTAATTTTTTACTTCTTGAAGGGTGGCGAAGTTTACGCAGAGCCTTGGCTTCGATTTGACGAATTCTCTCACGGGTAACATTAAAAACACTGCCGACTTCTTCGAGAGTTCTTGCTCTGCCGTCTTCAAGACCGAATCTGAGGCGTAAGACCTTTTCTTCTCTGGGAGTGAGCGTCCCCAAAACATCAATCAACTGCTCTTTTAAAAGAAGATATGCCGCAGCCTCACTCGGAGCGGGAGCATCATCGTCCGGGATGAAATCCCCAAGATGGCTGTCGTCCTCTTCGCCGATTGGAGTTTCCAACGAAACAGGCTCTTGTGCAATTTTCATAATCTCACGCACTTTGTCAATGGGCATATTCATTTCAACGGCAATTTCTTCGGGGGTGGGTTCTCTTCCGAGTTCCTGAACCAACTGACGAGAAACACGGATTAACTTATTTATGGTTTCAACCATGTGAACCGGTATACGAATAGTTCTTGCCTGGTCGGCAATAGCACGGGTGATGGCTTGGCGAATCCACCAAGTAGCATAGGTGCTGAATTTGTAACCCTTAGTGTAGTCAAATTTTTCAACCGCACGGATAAGACCCAAATTTCCCTCTTGAATGAGGTCCAAAAAGTGCATTCCGCGACCCACATATCTTTTTGCAATACTTACAACAAGCCTGAGGTTTGCCTCCGTCAGTTTCTTTTTTGCTTCTTCATCGCCCGCTTGCATCTTTTCGGCATACTCGATTTCTTCTTTTGCACTCAAAAGCGGAACTTTACCGATTTCTTTTAAGTACATTCTTACATGGTCGTCAACATTTATCCCTTCGGGGACGGAAAGGTCTTCCACATCTTCCGACAAATCTTCGCCCAAATCCTCTATTGCCGATATTTCATCGTCAATATCGCCTACAATCTCAATTCCGAGATGGTCAAGGTTTTCGTAAAGTTTTTCAATTTGCGTGGCGTCAAGTTCGAGTTCGGAAACAGCACCCATAATGTCTTTTTCCGAAAGCAGACCTTTCTTTTTGCCCTTTTCGAGAAGGTCTTTGATAATAGCCTTTTTATTTGCGGAAGAATTTTCGGCTGTTGTTTCGGTTGTTGCTTCATTTACCGTTTCGGTTGGTGCTTCGGTTATCGTTTCAATGTTTTCTTCTGCTTTTTGTTTTTTTTCGCTCATAAATTTCCACCCTTTTTCTTTAGTAAAAGTTCGTTTAAAAGTGCGATATTGCCGGACTTTTCGGCTTCTTTTATTTCTTTTGCAATATGCTCTTCTTTAAGTATTTTTATGTAGTCGGCTGATGCTTCAATGGGGTCGTTAACAACGGGAGAAGCAACAAAAATCTTTGACAGTTCGCCTTCACGCTCTCTGAAATACGGAAGAAGTTCTGCTTCTGTGGGGCATTTTGCATCGGTGTATAAAGAGGTGAAAATCTCAAAAATTTCTTTTGCCGTCCCTGTAAAAAGGTCAGCACTTAAAATGTCTTTGTATTTTTTATAAACACCCGAATCGGAAAACAAAAGACAAATCAAATCATTTTCTGCTTTTTTACCGCGAGTTGTCGTTTCGCTTGATTTTTCGGGGTTTGTAAACGAAGTTTTTAAAAGTGAGGACGAAACTTCTCTCCGACTTTCCTTTTTAAAGCACTTATTAACCTCTGTTTCGATAGCGGACGGCGAAATTCCCGTTTTTAAAGAAATTTCTCGTATGTGGGCATCTCTTTCGACAGCATTTGTAACCTGACTTAAAATTTTTGCCGAAGCATTTGTAAAATCCACTCTGCCCCGTATGTCGTCCAGGTCGTATTTTTCAGAAAGTTTAAAAAGTTCATACTGAACAATCGTTTTTGCGTCCTTTATGAGTTTCTCAAATTCGGCTTTCCCTCGGAGTTTTATAAATTCGTCCGGGTCTTTTCCTTCGGGAACTGTCAAAATTCTTACTGCGACATTACTTTTTCTGAAAAGGTCAATCGCACGGGAGCATGCCTTCTGCCCTGCTTCGTCCGAATCGTAACAAAGAACGACTTTTTGCGTGTATCTTGACAAAAGCGAAACCTGTTCTTCGGTAAGGGCAGTTCCGCAACCTGCGACAGCTTCGGTAATATCACTTTGATGAAGGCTGATTACATCCATGTAACCTTCACACAGAATGATAAAATCCCGTTTAGAGTTTTTTGCAAAGTTTAGTGCAAAAAGAGTTCGTCTTTTTTGATAAACTTCACTTTCGGGCGAATTTACATACTTTGCACCCTCGCCCTCTAAAATCCTGCCGCCGAAAGCGATAACATTTCCTCTTGTATCTAAAATAGGGAACATCACACGATTGCGAAATCTGTCATATACATGGCCTTTTTCATTTTGAACGGCGAGTCCTACCTCCGCCATCAAACTTTTTGAAAATCCCAAAGACGAAAGGTGCTTTGTAAGTGCGTCCCACTCGTTTGGGGCATATCCGATACCGAAAGACGCAACCGTTTTAGATGTAAGACGGCGGTTTTCAAGATATTTTCTTGCGTTTTCCCCTTTTTCGCTGAAAAGCATATCTCTGAAAAATCTTGCCGCCTCACGATTTAGTTCATACATCTTTTTTTTGCGGGATTCTTTTTCGGTGTCAAATGAATCTGTTTCGGGAATGGTAATCCCCGCTCTTTCCGCAAGAAGACGGACCGCATCTGAGAAATCAAGGTTTTCAATTGCCATTGTAAATTGTATTACGGAACCCCCGACACCGCAACCGAAACAGTGATAGAGTTGCTTGTCCGCACTTACATGAAACGAAGGTGTTTTTTCTCTGTGAAAAGGGCACAGACCCGAATAATCACGCCCGCTTCCTTTAAGAGGAATATATCGCTTTACGGTTTCGACAAGGTCATTTGCATTTATAATCTCTTGCAACAAATCCTCCGAAAAGAATTTAGGCATTTACCTCACCTCTAAGGTATTTTTTTCGACATAACTTTAAAAAATCCTTTTTTTATCAAAAAAATGGTCATAACTTTTTAATTAAAAATAGTTATGACCAAATTTTTCAATTTTATACAAAAATTAATGACCGCACCAAACCTTGGGAACAAAAATCTGCTCGAAGGTAAAAATCGCAAACTGGTCTGTCATACTTGCCAAAAAGTCGCACACGGTACGCTCTTCTGACTGAAAATCCAAAAGAGCCTTCATGTTAGTAGGCAACAAGTCGGGATTTTTCATATAATAATCAAAGAGTGTATGAAGTACCCTTTCAACTTTGACTTCTTCGCTTCTGGCGGCTTCGTTAAAATAAACCCTTTCAAACATAAACGAACGAAGTTTTTCTGTGGCGTCCAAAACATCACTTTTCATGGAAATATCGGATTTTCCTTCGCTGTTTTCGATAACTGCCCAAATCATGGAATTTATTCTTTTGCCATGCGTTTTACCTAAAATTTCGGTAAGTTCTTTCGGAAGGTCATCGCTTGAAATGACTCCTGCTCTTATTGCATCGTCAATATCGTGATTTATATAAGCAATTCTGTCGGCAAGTTTTAAAACTCTGCCTTCAAGAGTTTTGGCACGCTTTTTCCCGTTGTGCATTACAATTCCGTCCCGAACTTCGTTAGTTAAGTTTAAATCTTCCAAAACATCTATAACACGAAGCGACTGGTCTGCATGGTCAAAACCATCTTTACAGAGCGAGTTTAAGACATTTTCGCCTACATGACCAAACGGAGTATGCCCCAAATCGTGAGAAAGCGACATAGCCTCAATTAAGTCCTCGTTAAGTCTGAGAGCCCTGCATATTGTTCGTCCTATTTGAGCAACTTCAAGTGTGTGGGTAAGCCGAGTCCTGAAATGGTCGCCCTCCGGAGCAATAAAAACCTGTGTTTTGTGTTTCATTCGCCGAAAAGCCTTGGAATGAATAATCCTGTCGCGGTCCCTTTGAAACTCTGTGCGAAGTTCACATTTTTTCATTGGTTTCTGACGGGTGGCATTGTCGCTGAAAGAAGCATACTCACAAAGGAGAAGTCGTTCGTTCTTTTCGGTGCGTTCTCTTACAGTCATTATGCTTTGCCGTTGCAACCAAGTACATCAACAAGCTTATGGCGAACAAGGTTTTTAATGTTCTCTCTTGCCGGTTTGAGGTACTGTCTTGGGTCGAAGTGGTCGGGATGCTCGTTAAAGTACTGTCTGATTGAACCTGTCATAGCAAGACGAAGGTCGGAGTCAATGTTAATTTTACATACTGCACTCCTTGCCGCCTGACGGAGCATATCTTCCGGAATACCGATAGCATCGGGCATCTTACCGCCGTTATCGTTAATCATTTTTACAAATTCGGGAATAACCGAGGAAGCACCGTGAAGAACGATGGGGAATCCCGGAAGTCTTTTTGAAACTTCTTCAAGTATATCAAAACGGAGTTGTGGCTTCTGACCGGGTTTAAACTTGTATGCACCATGGCTTGTGCCGATAGCAATCGCAAGTGAATCAACGCCTGTCCTTGTAACAAATTCTTCAACTTCTTCCGGACGGGTGTAAGAAGCATCTTCCGCCGAAACATTAACTGCATCTTCGATTCCTGCCAAACGACCGAGTTCGCCTTCAACAACAACGCCGTGAGCGTGAGCGTACTCAACAACTTGCTTTGTAAGAGCAATATTATCTTCAAACGAATGGTGTGAACCGTCAATCATAACGGAGGTAAATCCGCCGTCAATACATGATTTGCAAAGTTCAAAAGTATCGCCGTGGTCAAGGTGAAGACAAATCGGAAGGTCTGTTTCTATAACTGCGGCTTCTACAAGTTTTGTAAGGTAAGTGTGGTTTGCGTATTTTCTTGCACCGGAGGAAACTTGCAAAATAAGAGGAGCGTTTTCCTCTTTTGCAGCTTCTGTAATACCTTGAATGATTTCCATGTTGTTAACATTGAAAGCACCAATGGCATAGCCGCCTTCATACGCTTTTTTAAACATTTCTGTGCTGGTTACGAGAGCCATTGTAAATATCTCCTTTATATTGTTTTTTTACCCATTTATTTTATAACTGCAAATATATTAAGTCAAGTAAAATAATAAATTTGTAAAAATTCTTGATTTAACGATAGCACTATGCTATAATCTTTCGGAAAAAATAAAGTAATAACGAGGTGTTTTTGATGGCAACATTAAAGGGAGCATGTATAATCGGTCAGTCGGGCGGTCCTACATCGGTTATAAATGCAAGTGCTTACGGTGCGATAAAGACCGCACTTGAAAGCGAAGCGATTACGGCAGTTTACGGTGCATTGAACGGTATCAGAGGCGTGCTTGATGACAATCTCATCGACATGGGAAAAGAAGACAGTGAAGAACTCAGTTATATGATGTACACTCCTTCTTCCGCACTCGGTTCATGCCGTTATAAATTAAAAGATGCGGATGTAGATGATACTGATTACAAGAGAATTCTTGAAATATTCAAAAAGTACGATGTAAGATATTTCTTCTACAACGGCGGAAACGACTCTATGGATACCTGCAACAAGATTTCAAAATACATGATGAAAAACGGTTACGAGTGCCATATTATGGGTATTCCCAAGACAATAGATAACGACCTTTACGGTACAGACCATTGCCCAGGTTATGCATCTGCCGCAAAGTTTATTGCAACTTCTGTTATGGAAATTTATCATGATGCAAGAGTTTACGACACCGGCATGATTACGATTATAGAAGCAATGGGAAGAAACGCAGGCTGGCTTACGGCATCTGCTTCATTGGCAGGTGTAAAGGGTTGCGGTGCGGACCTTATATATCTTCCGGAACTTGATTTTGATATGGACAAGTTTTTAAGCGATGTACAAAAAATCTATGACAAGAACAAGAAGTGTATTGCAGTAGTATCCGAGGGAATCCATGACAAGGACGGAAAGTATATTTCCGAGTACGGTTCCGATATGGCTCAGTCAAAAGACGGTTTCGGTCATGCACAACTCGGCGGATTGGCAGCATATCTTGCAGGAGTGGTTAAAGAAAAAACCGGTGCAAAAGTCAGAGGAATAGAACTTTCACTCTTACAGCGTTGTGCCGCACATTGTGCATCTCAAACAGATATTGAAGAATCTTTTGCTGCGGGAAAAGCGGCAGTTGATAATGCAGTATCGGGTATGACAGACAAAATGCCCGGTTTTGTAAGAAGTTACGAAAACGGAAAGTATGTATGCAATATTAAGATGTTTAATCTTGATGAAGTTGCAAACACGGAAAAGACCGTACCGAGAGAATGGATAAACGAAGAAGGAAACGGACTCAACGAAAAGTTCGTAGAGTACGCACTTCCGCTTATCCAGGGCGAAACAAAACTTAAAAAAGAAGATTCACTTCCGAGATTTGTTCACCTCAAAAAGGTTAAAGTAGTAAAATAGTTTTAAGGCGGTGTAATTATGGGCGAGGTAAAACGAATAGGCGTTTTGACAAGCGGCGGTGATGCTTCGGGAATGAATGCCGCAATCCGTGCCGTTACAAGAACGGCACTCTCAAAAGGGCTTGAAGTGTTTGGCGTTGTCAGAGGCTATCAGGGACTTATAAACGGCGACCTGAAAAAAATGGATATGCGTAGTGTTTCCGAGATTCTGCATCGTGGAGGAACGGCACTGTATTCTGCCCGTTGCGATGAATTTGCAACGGAATCGGGTATGCAAAAAGCAATTCTTACTTGCAAACAATTCGGACTTGACGGTCTTGTAACAATCGGAGGAGACGGAACATTCCGCGGTGCAAAAGACCTTTCCGAAAGAGGAATTCCCTGCGTTGGGATACCTGCTACGATTGACAATGACATTTCTTGCTCCGATTACACGATAGGTGTTGATACGGCACTTAATACGATTATCGAAAGTGTCGATAAAATCCGTGATACTTCAAACTCTCACGACCGTTGCTCACTGATTGAGGTTATGGGACGCCATTGCGGTTACCTTGCTCTAAATGCGGGTATTGCAACGGGTGCTATGGCAATTCTCGTTCCCGAACTTCCGTTTGATTTTAACCGTGATATAGTTGAGAGAATGAGATATACCCGCGGTCTTGGCAAAAAGCATTTTATTATTCTTGTTGCAGAGGGTGTTCAATACGAGGGCGGTGTTACAAAAATGGCAAAAGACATCGAAGAAACTGTCGGAGTTAAGACACGCTCTACCGTGCTTGGATATGTTCAACGAGGTGGTTCTCCTACCGCAAAGGACAGAGTTGTAGCAACCAAGATGGGTTACCATGCAGTTGAACTTCTGGCAAACGGCATAGGCAATCGTGTTGTGGTGCTTCGTGGCGGAAGTGTTATGGATTACGACATTGAAGAAGCTTTGCAGATGAAAAAAGAGTTTGATTCAAGGCTATATTCAATAAGTAACGAAATCTCAATATAATTAGGGCTGTAAAAAAGCACACCGAACGCATAAAGAGAGAAACAAAGAATAACATTTACTTTGCTATATGATTTTTAAAGTTAAGAAAAAAACTTGGTTCTTAACAAAATTTAATAAAACTAATTCTTTATGCTACGGACAAACTTCACCTCTCGGAGTACCTTCGTACGCCTTCGGGTTCGGTTTGTCCGTTCTGCGTACTTTTTTAGTCGCCCAAGGGCTGTAAAAAAGCATGACGACTTCAAAAAGGATTGTAAAAACATTTGTTTTACAATCCTTTTATTTTACCGTTAAAACCGTCAAACGGCATTTTTCTTGACAATTAAAAAAATATGCTATAATATAATTGTGTATTATTATATAAAGGTGGCGTTTAAATTGGATAGATTGATACTTGTTGTAGATGACGAAAAACCTATTGTAGATATTTTAGAATTTAACTTAAAAAAAGAGGGATATAAGGTTATTCACGCCTTTGACGGTGAGGCGGGGTTGTATTTGGCTCTGAATGAGAACCCCGACTTAATACTTTTGGATGTTATGCTTCCCAAAATGGACGGGTTTGAAGTTTGCAAAAAGATTAGAGAAAAGAAAAACACACCCATTGTTATGCTCACAGCCCGTGATGAAGAGGTTGACCAGGTTTTGGGATTGGAACTCGGTGCGGACGACTATGTAACAAAGCCGTTTTCGGTAAGGGCACTTTTGGCAAGAGTAAAGGCTAATTTAAGAAGAATTACAACAGAAATCACGCCCGAGCAAGCCAAGCAGGAAATGACTTTTGGTGAAATCACCATAAATCCCGAGCGATATGAACTTAAAAAGAACGGTAAAGTTATTGAACTCACGCTCAGAGAGTTTGAACTTGTCAAATTTTTGGCACAACAGCCGGAAAAGATATTTAATCGTGAAGTCTTGCTTGAAAAAGTGTGGGGATACGAGTATTACGGAGATGTAAGAACGGTAGATGTTACCGTGAGAAGGCTTCGTGAAAAGATTGAAGACGACCCGGCAAATCCGAGTTATGTAATGACAAAGCGTGGAGTGGGCTACTACTTTAATAAGTAATTGTGAGTGAAAAAAAGTGTTTAAAAGCATTCAGTGGAAAATCATAGCAGTGTTTTTAATGCTTACCGTTTCCGTGATGATAGTGGTAGGTACTTTTTTGTTGCAAAATATTTCGGCATACTATCACAATACATTTTCACAAACGATGCAGGAAAAAGTTTTTACTTCCGAGTTTAAAAAGACTTTGGATGATGCGAGTAAAAACGGCGGAGAAAAGAAAGTATATGACCTTTTGGCTCTGTATTCGGTGCAGATGGGTATAGATTCGTACAGGAATTTCTTCGTGCTTGATAAAAATGCAAAGGTGTTATCTACGAGTTCTTCATCGGTTGCTTCGGTCGAGGTGAGCGAAAATGTGCTTTTGGCACTTTCGGGCGAGGTAGGTAAAAATATAGACCGGGATTCCAAATATATGGATTTTGCACTTCCCATTGAGGGCGGTTATATAGTATATATACGAGATTCCAAGACCGAACTTTTTGAAATTACCAAAAACATTTTTATAAATATTTTATGGTCGCTTCTTTTCGGACTGCTTCTAAGTGCGTTTATAGGATTTTTCTTGGCAAGAACGATTATTGCACCAATTTCAACGCTCCAATACAGGGCAGAAGCGATGCGTGGCGGAGATTTCGGCGGAAGAACAGAGGTCCGTTCCCGAGATGAAATAGGTCGTATGACAGTTGCCTTTAACGATATGGCACTTCGCATAAAAAAAGGCTATGAAGAAATAAGCGCGGAAAAAAACAAAATTGAAACAATCCTTTACCATATGTCGGACGGACTTTCTGCGTTTGACTCCAACGGCGAACTTTTGCATATTAACCCTGCTGCCGAGGTTTTGCTTTCAGGGTTTGACAAAAAAGATTTTAATACTCTTTTTTTATCACTCGGCGTGGATATTACAATAGAGCAAATAATATATCTTGAACACGAGAAAGCAGTAGAGAGAAACATTGAAATAAACGGCAAGACTGTCAAGGCGTGTTTTGCACCGTTTAACATGGAGCATGAAAGAGCAGCGGGCGTTGTTGTGGTTTTCCAAGACATTACCGAACATTTAAGACTTGACAATGCGAGAAAAGAGTTTGTCGCCGATGTATCTCACGAATTAAGAACGCCTATTGCCACTATTAAAAGTTATGCGGAAACCGTAATTGATATAGAAAGAGATAATCCGGAATCGCAGTCAACGGTGCAGTTTGTAAAAGTAATTGAGAACCAAGCGGACAGAATGACAAGGCTCGTAAAAGACCTTTTGACACTTTCGCAACTTGACAGTACATCAAGAGCAATTAAAAAAGAAAGATTTGATGTTTCTCAAATGTGCGACAGCGTTGTATCGGCATTTTCACTCGAAGCAAAAAGTCGCCGCCATGCACTCACATTTAAAAAGGAAACCGATATGCCTCTTTATATGGGCGACCCCGACAAGATTGAACAGGTGTTGGTAAATCTTGTATCAAACGCCTTAAAATACACCCCTGACGGAGGTCGGGTAGATGTGTCGTGCGGACTTCACAAAAACGATGTGTTTATAAGAGTAGCGGACAACGGAATAGGCATTCCCAAAGAAGACCTGCCAAGGATTTTCGACCGGTTTTACCGTGTGGATAAAGCAAGGAGCCGTGAATCGGGCGGAACAGGTCTGGGATTGGCGATAGCAAAAGAAATAGTGGAACTTCACGGCGGTAAAATATATATTGATAGCGAAAAGAGAAAAGGCACAAAGGTTACAATAAGCCTCCCGCTTTGATAATTGTTATTTATTGTTAAGACGGATGTAATAGGTTTGTAACAAAGTTAGTCTATAATATAAGCATAGAATGATATAGAAGCAGAGGAACAAAAATGAAGCGTGCGTTGGTTTTCCTTATGGCAATGGTTATGATTGTTTCGTGTTCGACAATAGCATTTGCGTATCACCCCGAAACAGTAGCACCCGGTACACAAGGAATTACGGACAATTTAATATCAATAAAGAAGCCCGAAACTTCAAACAGTGCCACACTTCGTACTGTGTATGGAATTACGGGCATCGGTTCAAAGGGCGTTGGAGTTGCACTTTATAAGTTTGACGGTTTAGATTATCGCATTATGTATAATGAAAGCGGTTATCGTCAGGAAGGCACTCTTGGTGCAACCGGAATTTTCTACCGCCAGGTAAACTTAAACGAAGGACATAACCTTTTTATGGTGAGAGCAGAAGCAACAGACGGTACATATCAGTTAGTTTATTTTGATATCAATATGCTTCGCTACGATATTATCACGAATATTCGTGCAATAACAAATTCATGTAATTTCAGCGGTTGGCTTAACTGAGCATAGCGGTTTATACCCTGTGTTTGAAGGTGATTGTATGTTAAAAGAGCGTGTAAAATCTGCAGTTATTATAATCTTAATTGCCAACTGCCTTTTTTTAACTTCTCAAATATGGTTCAGTCAAAAATTGTGGCCTCATGGCTATGATTTTTTTGTTTCATCAAATTTTTTGCAAAAAGAATACTCCATTGCAAAAGAAAACATTGCAACGCCAAGAAAGTTGGTAGTGTATGACGGTTCGCTTTGGGTTCCGTATTACAATACGAACCCTGCGTTTTCACCGCTTAAAGACAGGGTAAATTCGCTTTTGAAAAGTTTTTTGGACGGGCATGCATCACAAAAAAAAGAAATAACCTATGAAAAGTGGCTTAATTCACTTAACAGTCCGAGTGTGTATGTTGAGTACCCCATAACTTTAACAGGCGAGGTACTTTCCTATTCAATGGGACTTTTGCCGTCCAAAAATTCGAAAATAATGATAAAAGATTTCATTATAATGCCTTCAACATCGTCAAACAATGTGCGACTTCTTGTTCGCACACCCGATAATAGGGAAATTTACGAATACACACTCAGTAACAATCAAAAATTCCCGCAAGATGACCTTGTTACATACGCAAAGGGTGCAAACGGATATTATGAGTTTGCTTTTAACACTCTTTTGTCGGAGGCTGAAAGTGCTATAAGGCTATCTCCACTGCTTCTTTTTACCGACACCCCCGAAAGCGTTCCCAAAATCACCTCCGTGCCTGTTATTTCGGAAGAAAAAATATCTTCGCTTTTAAAAAACTTCTCATTTACCCCTAACCCAATGCGTAAATACACGGACGAAAACAATTATGTAAACTATGTTGAAAATTACGCAACTGTAAAACTTGGGAATGACGGATATTTTGAATACAGGGCATCAAGTGAGAAAGATGCGTTGCCGCTCAGTAAAACAGACACTCCGTATGACATTTTGTGCGGTGTAATCGACTTTTCTGAGAAGGTGTGGAAATCTGTAAGCGACAGTCCGCTTGATGTACTTTTAACAAGTGATATTCCAAAAGAGGGCGACAGCATGGAGTTCACATTTGATGCGTATATAAGCGGAAATTCGGTTGCGGTAAAAATAAATGATTTGTCGCACGCAATAGAGGTAAGTGTAAAAGGCGGTAAAATTGTAAAGTATCGCCACTACCTCAGAAAGTATTTGGTTTCAAAAGAAAAGTCTATGCCCGTGCCGTTTGTAAGTGCCCTTGATGATATAGCGGATTTATTTTCGCAGACGAGCGACAGGGCAGAAATTTCGGATATGTACTTGTCGTATTTTGATGATGGAAAGAAAGACCTGATTGAGGCAAATTGGACGGCGGTGTCGCAAAAAGGAAATGTCATAGTTAATTCAGAGGAGGCAGATTATGAGTTGGAGTAGTCTTAAAAATATAATGCTTTCAATACTTGTCATAATTAATTTGTTTCTCATTGTAACTGCCGTTGTCCTTGAAAAAAGAGATGTAAAAGTTGACGAAACGGTGATAGATTCAGCCTGTGAAATATTAAACGAGAGCGAATTTACCGTTGATAAAAGCATTATAGATGAAAAATACCCGAAACTCACCCCTATTTTCGGAAAGTTTTTGTCCCATGCGGAATTGTCAAAAATGTTTTTCAAAGAAGAGGTTCCGTTTTGGGCAAGTGATGACAGTGCAATAGCACAAAAAGACGGAAAAACACTTACCGTAAATGATGACAGATTTATTTTTAAAACAGACAAAGAACAAAAGACAGCATCGGTGAGCGAGGTAAAAAAAGCATTAAAGAAAATAGGATTTGACATGAGCAGTGCAGAAGGAGAAGAGGATAACGGATATGTTACATTCCGTCTTTATTACGAAAAAAAGCAGATTTTCGGAGCATATTTAACTGCCGGACTTGATGAAAACAAAAAGTTGTCTTATGTCGAGGGTATATGGCCGGAGATAAGGCGAAACGGAGCATCATATTACGGAGAGCATATATTCTCGTTTGTCCCTTCGTTTAAGGATTTCTTTTATGAAGGCTCAAAAATTGTCGGAATTGAAGTGGGGTATATGATTCCAAGCACATTTGATTACGAAGGATATAAACCGCTGTCTGCCGTGTGGCAGGTAACAACGGATAGCGGGCAGGAACATTATTTTACAGCAGGTGAGAAATAATGACGAAACACGAAAAACTGGCTTATAATTTATTTTTAGACGGTTACAACTGTTCTCAGGCGGTAGCGATGGCATTTTGCGATGTTACAAAAAAAGATGAAAAAGAAATGAGCCTTATCGCATCTCCTTTTGGCGGAGGCATGGGAAGAATGAGAGAAACCTGCGGAGCGGTAAGCGGAATGTTGTTGGTTTTGGGACTTTTGTACGGATATTCCCAAAGTAATAAGCATGAAGAGAAAAAACTCTTATACCAAAGGGTGCAAGAGTTGGTTAATAAATTTAAAGAGGAGAACGGTTCGTATAATTGCGGTGTGCTTACGGGAATTAAGGATAAAGCCCCAAACCCGACTGAAAGAAATGAAGAATATTATAAGAAGCGTCCTTGCACAGAACTTGTAAAAAGTGCGGCAAGAATTCTTGATGAGTTTATTGAAAATAACAGATAAAAAACATCGCTTGTTGATATGCACCCCAAAAGCCAAACGCTTTTGAAGGTGCATATTTTTATGAATATATTTACTAATGCTCCGAGAGGGGAAGTTTGACGGTAGCCTTGTAATAAAAATAAAATAAACCCACCTAAACGGTGGGTTTATTCATCTTAAATAATCTAAAAATCATTTTACAAGGCGTTCGGGGTGTATTTTTAAAGCCGAAGGAAAGGCGTGTAAAAATGCACACAGAACCGCCAAACTGACCCCGAAGGTGTATGAACATACTCCGAGAGGGGAAGTTTGACGGTAGCCTTGTAATAAAAATAAAATAAACCCACCTAAACGGTGGGTTTATTCATCTTAAATAATTTAAAAATCATTTTACAAGGCGTTCGGGGTGTATTTTTAGAGCCGAAGGCGTGTAAAAATAGATGTAGAACTGTTAAACCGCCCCCGAAGGCGTATGTGCATACGCCGAGAGGGAAGGTTTGACAGTAGTTTGATATATAATATAAAAGAAATCTGCAATAAGCAGATTTCTTCTTTAATTTAATACTATAAAAATGTGATACACTTAAAATTTCAGCAAGACTAATTTAAAACCATAAACTAAAATCTTAAATGTTAATCAAACGGTCTACGCTATTTTTAAAGCCGACTCCTATTACTTGCAACAATCACAACTGTCCTCATCACATAAGATGTCAAACTTTTCACCACAGTTAGGGCAAGTAATCTCGTCTTCATCATCTTCGATAGAATCTGCATCAAGACAAATTACCTCACCGCATTTGGGACATTCAACTTCAAACTCTTCAAAGTCGTCATCACCGCAGCCGCAATCACAACCGCAATCGCAATCGCAATCGCAATCATCACCGCAACCGCAACCGCATCCGCATCCGTCATTGTCGTAAACTTCTTCTTCCAAAGCCGCAAGATCATCATCAACATCATCAAGTTGAAGTTGCATATCGTCTTGAATATCAACAATTTCGCCGATAGCATCAGCGGTGTCTTCAAGTGCTTCGATTATAGCCTTTAAAAGTTTACCTTCGTTTGTGTCCTCTTTAAGTTTCATGCCTTCTGCAAGGCCTTTGAGATAAGAAACCTTTTCTGATAAATAACTCATTTAAATCCTCCTAAAATTTAAATTATGCACGCTCCATATACTCGCCGGTTCTTGTATCAACTCTGATTTTTTCGCCTTGGTTTATGAAAAGGGGAACTTTTACAACAGCACCTGTTTCAAGAGTGGCAGGTTTTGTAGCACCCTGAGCGGTATTTCCCGCAAAGCCGGGTTCTGTTTCCGTAATGACAAGTTCCACAAAATTCGGAGGTTCAACACCGAAGATGTTTCCTTTGTAGGACAAAACCTTAACAGTATCGTTCTCCTTAACAAATTTAAGGGCATCGCCGAGTTGATCCGGGCTTATGGGCATCTGCTCAAAAGTTTCCGGGTCCATAAAGTAGTAAAGATCTCCGTCATTGTAGAGATACTGCATATCTACTCTTTCAATGTGTGCTTTGGGCATTTTATCTGTTGGGCTGAATGTCTTTTCAATGACACCGCCGGAGATAACATTTTTAAGTTTGGTGCGAACAAAAGCAGCACCCTTTCCCGGTTTTACATGTTGAAATTCTATGACCTGAAAAACATTTCCGTCCAAATCAAATGTAACGCCGTTTCTGAACTCGCCTGCACTGATCATATTAAAAACTCCTCTCGTACATTTATACTCACAATATTTTATACTATATTACCGAAAATAGCAAGTAAATTTTTCAATCACTTGATTTTTTCATAGATTTGTTGTAAAATCAATGAGTCGTGTGCCTGCGTTCCCATTGATTCGCAAATGATGGTGGGAGAGCAGTCGTACTCTTTAATAAGGCGGGCAATCGGGTCAAAATCGGGACCGTAGAGGTCATCTTCATATCTCCAATGCTTTTTTTCTCCGCCTTTTTCGGTAAATTCTATTCTTGAAAAGTGGGCGTGGAAGTTTTTCGCCCGAAATTCGTCCAATGACGAAAACAAAAGTTCAAAAACTTTTTTAAATTCGTCATAACTGTTCATTTTTCCGATAGAACGAGCATATAAATGTCCGAAGTCAAAACACGGAAGAAGAGTTTTATCCATTGTGCAAATATCAATTACTTCTTCAAAAGTGCCTAACTGATTTATCTTGCCCATGGTTTCGGGACAGATGTAAATATCATCGAGATTTTCCTCTTTTGCCGTATTAATGGCGACTTTGAGGGTTTCCTTTGTTAAAGAAAGTGCTTCATCTCTCGGTATTTTTGCACATGAACCCGAATGCACGACAATTCTTTTTGCACCCATAATCCTTCCTGCTCGAAGGGTCTGCATAATGTAGTTTACAGCCTTTTCTCGACTTTCCCCGTCTGATGAAAGGTTTATATAGTAGGGAGAGTGAATGCTCAACTCAATATTGTATTTTTTTGCGTTTTCTCCCAAAATTGTTGCGGTAGGCTCAGTTATTTTTACCCCTTTTGAGCATTGGTATTCGTATGCAGAAAGTCCGAGTGAGTGAATCCACTCGGGAGCCTGAATACTTTTTTTACAGCCGGCTTCATAAAAAGCATCACTGTTTCCGCTTGGACCGAATTTTATCATAATTTACCTCTTATACTGCTTCAATTCGGTTTCGAGTTTTGCAATGGTTATTTTAAGTTCCTGTTCATACTCTTTCTGGAATTGAAGTTCTCGTTTCACATTTTCATATTTGGTGCGGAGGGTATTGTTTTCTTCGGTGTACCTTAAAAGGTCTTCCCTTAAAGATTTGGAGTCGGAAACACTGCGGTAGTAGTCATCTGCAATATTGATTGATGTCAGCACCGCACCGAGAGCAGTAGAAAGGCGTGGGTCATTTTTTAAAAGTTCACGCATCTTTTTGTCAACCATATACGCAACCTTCTGTACATACTCTTCGGGTTGCTCGCTTTTAATGATATATTCCGCCCCGTTAATCCTTACCGTTACATTTTTAGCATTGTTTTCCATTAAAACACCCCCGTTTTCTTCATTATACTACAAGCAATACGGTTTTTCAACCGAATTATTATTCATAAAAAGTTCATCAATTTTGAATATTTCATACACAATCACATTGTACCATTATTAAGTCAAAAGCAATATAGGAGGTCGCAAGATGTCAAAATTTATCGAGAAAGTTAAAAGTCCTTTTAAAAAGAAAGAACCGAAGGTTTATTCAAAAAAGGAAATAGAAAACAGGTTCTACAACAAAAAGTGGTTTAAAAGAACGCTTGCTGTTGTAATTATTCTTGCAATAGTTTTTGGGATAGTAAAATATAACAACATCAAAAAACAGAAAAAAGCGGAAAGTGAGTCCAAAGTTACTTTTGCTCAGGTTAAGCGTGGCGACCTTGAAACTGTTTTGTCAGCATCGGGTACGGTTTATCCGATTGAGCAGTACGACATAGTTCCGCTTGTTAACGGAACAATTACATCTTGTCCTTTTGAAGAGGGAGATGAGGTACATGAAGGCGATGTATTATACACATTTGAAAGCGTATCTCTTGAAAATAACCTTACCAAAAGCGAAAGAAATCTTTCTTCCACCCGTGATAAAGTAGAAAAACTCACAATTAACGCTCCCGCAAGCGGTCGAGTTGACGGTCTTAACCTTATGGTGGGCGACAACGCCTCGGGTAAGATTTGCACCATTACCGACACTTCAAAAATGCTTCTTACACTAAATTACCCGGCAGCCGAGGCAGGAAACATTTCTGTCGGCGACAGTGCTACGGTAAGCATTTCTCAGTATATGGTACAAAAAAACGGCACGGTTACAAGAAAATCTACCGCATCGACAAGCGGCAGCGGTGGAGTGGCAAGTTATAAAGTCGTAATTGAAATAAGCGACCCTCAAAATATCAGCGAAGGCACCCAGGCAACGGCAACGATATATACTCCTTACGGAGATTATGAATCCGTATCAAGTGCTTCGCTCAAATACCCCGACCCCGTTACGGTAAATGTAAATCAGTCCGGCGAAGTTTCAAATTTATATGTACATGACGGAGATTGGATTAATAAAGGTCAAACAATTGTAAAACTGACAAATTCGGCACTTGAAGATTCATATTCGGACGCTAAATTGAATGTAAGCGATGCCCGTGAAAAACTTGACGATACAAAGGTTACTTCGCCAATAAACGGAAAAGTTCTCGAAAAGAATTACAAAACCGGTGACACGGTAAATAACGGGCAGTCCTCTACAACTTTAATGGTTGTGGCGGATATGAGCAAAATGTACTTTACTATGTATGTTGATGAACTTGATGTTGCTTCGGTGGCCCTCGGACAGAAGGTTGACATAACCGCAGAGGCACTTCCGGGCGAACAGTTTGAAGGTTCAATCACAAAAGTTTCGGTTATAGGCACAAGCACAAACGGTGTTACCACATATCCCATTGAGGTTACGATAGATGAGCCGGGAAATCTTCTTCCCACAATGAATGTTGATGCAAAAGTTATTATAAAGAGTTCTAAAAATACACTCTATGTTCCCGTTGACGCAGTTTCTTTCTATGACGGTGAATATACGGTGGAAGTTTCAAGCACAAAGATTGATATGTCAAACGGCAACTTCTCGATGGACAGCGAAGGCAGAGAGAGAAGCAAGGAAGATTTCAAAAAAGGGTCAAAGAATAATCAGATGATGGAAGTTGACACAAAAAACACCACAAAAGTTAAAGTTACTGTCGGCATCACAACAGATGACTATATAGAAATCACATCGGGACTTGAAGAAGGACAATTTGTAGTTTATACTCCATCAGGAACAGGCGGACAATCAAGTATAATGAAAATGATGATGCAAGGAGGACATCCGGGTTCCATGGGCGGAGGTTCTATGGGCGGAGGTTCCATGGGCGGAAATCAAAGAGGCGGTTCCATGGGCGGAGGCTCAATGGGAGGAAATCAGAGAGGCGGTTCCATGGGCGGAGGCTCAAGGTAATGATAAGAGTAGAAGATATTTATAAGACATACAAAAAGGGCGACATTGAGGTTCACGCACTAAACGGGGTGTCGCTCCATGTAAAGCCTAAGGAATTTGTTTCCATCATAGGTCCTTCGGGAAGCGGAAAATCCACTCTCATGAATATGATAGGTTGTCTTGATACCGCAACAAGCGGGAAATACTACATTGACGGCGTGGAGATTGACAACCTTAACGAGGACGAACTTGCAAAAATACGAAATGAAAAAATCGGATTTATTTTTCAGGGGTTTAACCTTTTAAATAAACTTACGGCTCTTGAAAATGTTGAATTACCGCTTATATATAGGGGAATGCCCGTCCGTCAGAGAAGAGAACTTGCGGTTGCGGCTCTTGAAAGAGTGGGACTTAAAGAGAGAATGAACCATAAGCCGATTGAACTTTCGGGCGGTCAGCAACAGCGTGTTGCGATAGCAAGGGCGTTATCGAGTCGCCCTCCTCTCATTTTGGCAGATGAGCCGACAGGAAACCTCGACTCAAAAAGCGGTGTCGAAGTTATGCAAATGATGAAGGAAATCCACCAAGAGGGTAACACCATAATCTTGATTACACACGACAGCGATGTTGCAAAGCAGGCGGATAGGGTAATCAGAATTGCAGACGGCAAAATCACGAGCGACACGACCGACACGGAAGGGGTGAAGTGCGAATGAACTTTGGCATGGCTTTTAAAATGGCTATCAGCAGTATTTTTTCGAGTAAAGTCCGTTCGTTTCTAACTATGCTCGGTATAATTATCGGTGTCGGAGCGGTAATAATACTCGTAAATATTGTTAACGCCGCATCACTTACCATGCGAGAACAACTTGAAGAAATGGGAACAAATCTTATTTCCGTAACAATAACAAATTCCTCTCGCCGTACCACACGCTATGTAGAAGTTGAAGAAATTCAAAAATTAGCGGACGAAAATCCCGACTTAATCGAGTTTTTCACTCCTCTTGTATCGAGTACGGTAACTGTTAAGTACGGAAGCGAAAATCTTTCCACATCTTTAAAAGGATGTAACAAAAACTACGAAACAATCAGAAATCACCATATCACGGAGGGCAGGTTTATTTCCGATTATGATGTTGAAAACCGAAGCAATATAGCGGTTATCGGCGGATATGTGCGAAGCGAACTTTTCGGAAATAACGAAGCACTTAATCAACAGATAAAAATAAACGGAGTTACCTATACCGTTGTGGGAGTTTTGGAAAACAAGTCCACAAATGTCAGCGAAGGTTCGGACGATGATGTTATAATTCTTCCTTACACAAATGCTTCAAGACTTATCAAAAATGCGTATATTTCTTCGTTTGCCGTTCAGGGAGCCGACTCGGACAGAATGGATGAAGCAACAGATGTTATTGAGAATTTTCTGTACAAAAAGTTCCAAAATGATGATATGTATATGGTGTTTAACCAAGCAGAACTTATGGACACCATTGACGATGCACTTTCGGTAATGGCACTTCTGATGGCGGGCATTGCGGGAATATCGCTTGTTGTCGGAGGAATCGGAATTATGAACATTATGCTCGTAACGGTTACCGAAAGAACAAGAGAAATAGGCATCAGAAAATCAATCGGTGCGAAAACAAGAAGTATTCTTACACAATTTTTGATTGAGTCCGCAGTGCTGAGTTGTATAGGAGGTATAATCGGAATTGTATTAGGGGTGGTCGGCAGTTACTTCACTTGTATCGCAATGGATATGTCGGTCGTCCCCATTTCAAAACAATTAACCGTAATAATCGGCTCGTTTGCTTTTTCGGCGGCACTCGGAGTGTTCTTCGGACTTTACCCGGCGAGAAAAGCGGCAAAACTGAACCCGATAGACGCACTCAGGTTCGAATAGGAGGAAACTACATTGAAAAAACTAATTGCACTAATTACAATTTTATGTATGCTGACGGTTTCTGCTTATGCATTCAGCGATGTAGCAGGCGGAAGTTTTTACTATGACAGCATAGAGCGTCTTACAAATCTCGGCATACTTTCGGGCATGGGCGATGGAACTTTTGCACCCGAAAAAAACTTAACACGAGCCCAGTTTGCAAAAATCGCGGTTCATGTTTTGGGAATGCAGGACAGCATTTCCCAATCAAGCGTTACTGCTTTTTCAGATGTGCCGAGAAATCACTGGGCGAGCGGTTACATCTCTTACGCAAATCAAAATAATATTATTTTGGGATACCCGGACGGCTCTTTCGGAGCAGAAGAAAATATAACTTATGCACAGGCAATTACAATTTTAGTCCGACTCTTGGGATATACCGATGCGGAAGTAGGCTATCACTGGCCGAAAGACTATTTGGAAAAGGCACAGTCGCTTTCAATTACGAGCGGGCTGAGTTTTGATTCAAACAGTTATATTTCAAGAGGAATGACGGCATACCTTACAGACAAAACGCTCTATACAAACAAAAAAGACGGCACAACTTTGGCAGATAACCTTTCAAAATCGGTTTACACAACTGACGGACCTTACACACTCACTTCAACCGATACAATCTATCTTAAATCACTGTTTAATAATGCAAACCTTGATACAATAAATGTTATAAGAAAAGGTTTAAAATCAAGCCTTTCGGAACTTTCACGCTTTGATGTATGCTATTATTCTTCGGTAACAAACACCATCTATGCCTACACAGACCGTGTAAGCGGTATTTATGAAGAAGCACTTCCCATGAAGTCAAATGTAACAAGCGTTAATATTTCGGGAAAGACCTACGCCTTATCAACAGCGACAGCAATCAGCAAACTCAACGAAAGCGTAAATGCTTTTAAAATAGGCGACAGGGTTACGCTCCTTTTTGGTAAAAACGGAGAAGTTGTAGATGCGGTATCTCTCGACAGCAGTGATGTGTCAAATTACGGAGTAATAATTTCAAGTTCACTTAAAGTTTCGGAGGATTCCGATTCAAAGGGCAGAAATGAGTATTATACAACTCTCATGCTCCCGACAGGAGAAAAAACGGAATACAGAACAGACAAAGACTACACCGACTATCGAGGGGAGTATCGAAAAATAGAAGTAAATGACGGCATGGCAACGCTTTTGTCTGTACCGTACAGCAAGATTTCGGGAAAAATAAATACCGAAAACAAAACAATCGGCTCTAAATATCTTGCTTCGGATTACTCGATACTTGAACTCGTTTCCCTTCCCGACAAAGGCGATGCGGTAGTTAAAAAGATAAAACTTGAAGATATTTCATATCAAACACTTTCCGAATCTATGGTTATTCACGCTCACAGAAGCGGAAAACTTAATGACATAGCAGTTTTGTATCTTGATAATGTTTCGGGTAGCCGTTACAGTTACGGAATAGTTACCGAAGCAGGGAAAACGGGCGGTTATTCGGTTTTGTTAAACGGTGTTGAGAGTAAGTTTAACGCAAACTTGAATAAAACCGTTACAAGAGGCACTGCCGTAGGCGTGTATGTAAATAACGGAATGCTTGAAGATATAGTTACGCTTTCCGAAAGCGTTGGCGGAAGTAAAATATACAGTTACACCGCTGCAAGAATACGGCTTGATTCCGATTCTTACCCAATTGCAGATGATGTAAGCGTGTATTACGGCTCGGCAATAAAAGATTATAAGGCGGTTGCACTTGAAGATATTGAAAATCTTTCGTATTCTTCGGTTAAGATGTACTCGGACAACAATTTAAGCAGAGGCGGAAAGGTTAGGGTAATAATCCTTTCCAAGTAGGGGGCGGCTCTAAAAATACACCCCGAACGCCTTGTAAAAAGATTTTTAGATTATTTAAGAAGAATAAACCCACCGTTTAGGTGGGTTTATTTTATTTTTATTACAAGGCTACCGTCAAACTTCCCCTCTCGGAGTACCTTCGTACGCCTTCGGGTTCAGTTTGGCGGTTCTGTGTGCATTTTTACACGCCTTTTTTTTCGGCTCTAAAAATAGCGTAGACCGTTTGATTAACATTTAAGATTTTAGTTTATGGTTTTAAATTAGTCTTGCTGAAATTTTAAGTGTATCACATTTTTATAGTATTAAATTAAAGAAGAAATCT
>JAZLFH010000017.1:0-74807 GCA_045615705.1 Clostridia bacterium | reverse complement strand
ATGGTTGGAGCGTAAAGACGGGAATTTGCGTTATGTTGTTTTGTATAATGCATTGGCCTTGTTCAACTACACTTTTAACGATAAAAAAAGAAACAAGAAGTTTAAAATGGACACTTCTTGCTTTTGTGATACCTACAATTTTCGGATTTTGTGCTTGTGTAGTGTGTAATCTTATTTTCAATATTGTGGGTAAGACGGCATAACTATTGCAGCAATAATGTACGCCAAAATTCCGGTTCCGAACCATACCGCAAGTATTACCCAAATAAGCCTTATTACGGTTGAATCTATATTAAAGTATTCGGCAATTCCTCCGCATACCCCACAAAGTTTTTTATCCGTCTGCGATTTATAAAGTTTACGCATATAACTCACTCCTACACCTGTATTATAGTATATTTTGTTCTTAAATTCAAATAAAAAACGAAAATTTTCCCCAAAAAAAACAAAGCCCATTTCCGGACTTTGTCTGCAGTCTGACACAAGAGGATAAAAATCCCCTTGTGGTTGTTTTTCATTTTTTCTTATCCTTTCTTTATCTGCCACTTGCAAAATATTTTTGCGGATACCACCAATATAAAGAGTGATAATGCATTTGATGGATTTTGCAAAATTTATATAAGGAGTTGCTCATATTTGAGCAACTCCTAAATGAAGAATTAACTATAAAACTCCTCAAGGTTCATTATTGATACATCAAAATTAATTCCGATTTCAGACATCATTTTCAATATATTATTATTGACTCTGAAATTTTGTTGAATTTCCTCCGGATATATTGTAAGCCATAACGAGATATCGCTTTTATCTGATAGTTCCCTTAAAAAATCTTTATTTTCATACATTTTTTTAACAAGTTGCTCTATTAACCTTACTGTTTCATCTTCAGGAACCTCAACTTTTGTTTGCCAAATATCTTCGTTAAATATAAATTTTTCTCCTTTATATTCACCACAATCTCCTTTTTTATGGAATACAATATTCTCAAATTGAAGTTTTTCGTTTATTTTATCAAGGTTCAAAGTGTCGGCACTAATTCTTATATTAACATAATTCATTATTTTTTCCTCTTTTTTATTTGAAATTATCTTTTATATACTTAGCTAATGCAACTAAAACCTGCCATGGAACATTGTCATTCGGTCGCATTCCTCTTGAATACTTCCAGTCCTCAATTTCACATTGGAACATTCCTTTTTGCCGCTTGCTCATTCCTCTTTCGAGATCATGAGGATTAGACTTTCCATTTGCAAAGTATATAGCTACTGATCCCACAATCGCAATTGTCACAGCCATAGCAAGAATAACAGCATCATCAACTATTGCGATTTCCCCACTCGGATCAACATATTTAACAGGATTGTTTCTGCAATAAACATATCTGTTTAAATCCTGTGAAGCATCAACAGTTCCTTCTTGAGTATCAAAGCTTGTAAAGCGTCCTGTTTGCGGATCGTAATACCTTGCTCTTAAATAATACATATCAAGCTCATCATCATAGTATTCGCCTGCATACTTGACCTCATTATCAATAAGCTCTGTTTCTGATTGGATATTACCCCATGCATCATAAGAATAGCTGTTTTTGATATTTCCGCTTGAAACGGTAGTTTTAGATACAACAATTATGGAATAATAGAATTAATTCTGTTTTTTTCCTTTTCCAACAGTTCTGTTAGTTGCTTTTTATAATCAAAATATTCTTCTTTTGTCATTGCACCGTCTGCAACCATTCCAGCATCCACCAACTCTCTTAAAAACAAATACCTCATTTCAAATTCGGTTTCACTACTAAGGATTATTCTTGACAATTTAATAAGTTCCTTAAAATGATAACACAATTTAAGAGCGTTAATATACTCTGCCAATAAATCTATGCTATAGTAATTAACAGGAATTTTTTCATAATATTCACACGCTTTTTCCGCATCTACACAATCAAATATATAAAGTTCTCTTATATAGTACACATGTGCCAACGCTCTATTCTTTTCTACACTATCATCAAACTTTTTTAATGTCTTTATCCAACTATCACTTTCTTCCATTATAATCTTTCTGGTGTGCTCTTTCGAATATATTTTTTCATATAAAGTCATATTATATCCTCCTATTTAAAAACTGTAAAAGCATCTGTAATGCTCTCTATACCTTCTGCCGTTTTATTTATAATAACTCTAACGGTTTCTCCAATATTTGGAAAATAGTATTCTATTTCTCGAATAGACATTTTTCCAACTGATCTCCAATTACTCTTTGTTCCATTTTTAATTACTTCATTTATTATAGGCAACAACTTTTCAAAACCGTTTGGATCGTTAGGATCGATATTAAATTTTTTCCAACCTTTCTCATGGCTATTATTACTTCCATGCAAAATGTGATGTTTTCTGTTATCACTAATATTGCTAACCATTTTGTTGAGCGTATACATGGTCCCTATTGCTGCTATTGCTCCGATTGCAACTTTTATTATCGTAGCAGTTGCAGCTGTCAATACTATTACTTCTTCCCCGCTCGGATCAACATATTTAACAGGATTGTTTCTGCAATAGGCATATCTGTTTAAATCCTGTGAAGCATCAACTGTTCCTTCTTGAATATCAAAACTTGTAAAGCGTCCTGTTTGCGGATCGTAATACCTTGCTCTTAAATAATACATATCAAGCTCATCATCATAGTATTCGCCTGCATACTTGACCTTATTATCAATAAGCTCTGTTTCCGATTGTATATTACCCCATGCATCATAAGAATAACTGTTTTTGATATTTCCGCTTGAATCTGTCAGGGCTACTACATCACCGTGAGCATTGTAGATATAATAATACCACTGGTTATTGACTTTTCTTCTTATCGGCTTTCCGTTACCCCAAAGTATCTCGGAAATAATGGTACCCGTACTGTCGGTTTCTGCAATAACATTGTTATTAACATAAACAAACCCAAATAAGCCTTATTACGGTTGAATCTATATTAAAGTATTCGGCAATTCCTCCGCATACCCCACAAAGTTTTTTATCTGTCTGTGATTTATAAAGTTTACGCATATAACTTACTCCTACGCCTGTATTATAGTATATTTTGTTCTTAAATTCAAATAAAAAACGAAAAAAAATGACAGATAATCAATCTGCCACTAAAAGGAGGGAAAATGAAAAAAAGTTTTGTACACTTAGTACAATACAATATTAACACTTATGATGTTACAGGTCAACATATTTGTTGTTACAAATAAATAACAATAAAACTAATAATTTGTGCAAGTTGCACAATTAATGCGCGTTTTGTATTATATAGCGTACAACATAGTGCATTTTTTCCTTGCAAGAAAGTGCAAAGTTTGATATAATCACATAGGTTATATTTGAAGGAGCGGAGGTGATTTTTTGTACTTAAAGAGAATAGAACTGCAAGGTTTTAAATCGTTTGTAGATAAGACAACTGTTGAGGTTGACAGAGGGCTTACTGCAATAGTCGGACCTAACGGAAGCGGAAAGAGTAATATAAGTGATGCGGTAAGATGGGTTTTGGGCGAACAAAGTGCAAAAACACTTCGCGGAAGCAAAATGGAAGATGTAATTTTTGCGGGAACGGAAAAAAGAAAACCGCTTTCTTTTGCCGAAGTTTCGCTTATTTTGGATAACACTTCCGGCACACTTTCAAGTGAATACAGCGAAGTTATGGTTACAAGACGGATGTTTCGCAGCGGAGAAAGTGAGTATTACATAAACAAATCATCTTGCAGAATGAAAGATGTACACGAACTTTTTATGGATACCGGACTCGGAAGAGATGGTTACTCAATAGTGGGGCAGGGCAAAATTGACGAAATACTTTCTGCCAAAAGTGATGACCGCCGTCAGGTTTTTGAAGAAGCTTCCGGTATATCAAAGTATCGTTTCAGAAAAACAGAAGCAGAACGAAAACTTGAAAAGACAGAAGAAAACCTTTCAAGAGTAAGAGATATTTTAAGTGAAATCACAGAGCGTCTGGAACCTCTCAGGGTACAAAGCGAAAAAGCAAAAATGTACCTTTCGTACCGTGATGCTTTAAGAAAAACAGAGGTCAGCACACTCCTTGCGGTGATTGATGCAAAAAGAATTGCTTCTTTTGAGAATGAAAAACTTCTTACAAGTGCAAAAGATGAATTTGCCAATGCAAAAAACGAGTTTGACTCCCTTGATGAGAAAAATAAAGAGGCGTATGATGCCGTCCGCCAAAAGGATAGCGAAATTGAAGAGTTGCACGGCAGAAAAAGCGAACTTGAAACAAAAAAGGTTTCCGTTTCGGGCGAACTTATGCTCGCACAAAACGATATTTCAAATTTAGAGAGCAATTTAAAACTTTTAAAACTTGATTTTGAAGGATTTGATAAGAAAAGGGAAGCGGAAATTCTGCAAGAGGCAGAAATCCAAAAACGCATTTCGGATTTGGAAGAAAAAAAGGCAACGGCGGAAAAATACCTTGAAGAAAGAAATAAACAAACTGACGAAATCTCAGTAATTCTTTCAAATAAGAACCGAGAACTTGAAGAAATAAGGGTATTGCTTTCGGATATTGAGAAAAAAGAAAGCGAGGCAAAAAGCAAGTCCGAAAGTGTTCAGCTTATTTTGAGTAATATCGAAAACCGAAAATTATCAATCGAAACGGATATTGAAGAAGCAACTTCCACAAAAGAAAAACTTGCCGGCGAACTTCTTTTTATGAAAGAGCGTGAGAATGCTTTAAAAGAAGAAGCGGACAAGTATAAAAAAGAACTGTTTGATATAGGACAGGAAGTAATTAAGACCTCAAAAAGAGTGGACGAGTTAAAAGAAGAATATAATAAACTCAGTGCAAAAGCGGGAGAGAAAAATTCCAAAGCGAATATGCTCATTGAAATGGAAAATTCACTTGAAGGCTATGCACGAGGCGTAAGAGAACTTATAAAAGCAAAGAAAAACAAAGAGTATCATGGCGAATTTTCGGGTACACTTTCTTCACTTATCAATGTTGAGAAAAAATATGTATCGGCGATAGAGTCGGCACTCGGGAATACCATGCAAAATATCGTTGTCAATGAAGAAAATGACGCCAAAAAAGCGATTGAGTATTTAAAAGAAAATTCCCTCGGCAGGGTAACCTTTTTGGTGCTATCCGCTCAGGAAAAAAGAAGACTTGACATAGAAAAAGAAGTTTTGGGAAATGACGGAGTGCTTTGCATTGCATCCGATGTGGTTGAGCGTGAAGCATTTTTGGATAATGCAATTGAGGCACTTTTGGGAAGAACGGTAATTTGCGAGGATTTAAAAAGTGCAATTTCACTTGCAAAAAAGTATAAGTACAGATTTAAAATCGTTACTTTGAGCGGTGAAATATTGCAACCCGGAGGTTCAATCACCGGCGGAAGTCAGAATAAATCTCAGGCACTTTTGGGAAGAAAAGAAGAGATAGCCGAACTTAAAAAAGATGCGACCGAATTTTTAAAGAAGGCTGACAAAACGGAAGAGGAGATATATTCGCTTTCCAAAAAACTTTCGCTTCGCCGAGGCGAAGAAGAAAGAAAAAGAGAAGAACTCTCAAATAAAGAGTCGGAACTTGTGCATATAAGTGCAGACATAAGCCTTAAAGAACATTTATTGGAAGATGCCGAAGGTCGAGAAAAAAGATTCGCAAATGAAAAAGAAGATTTGTACAGACAGATTACCGATGCGGACACATTGACCGAAACGCTTAAAAAGGACGAACTGTCTGCACGAGATGAAAAAGAAAAGACAAAAATACAAGAAAAAACCAAACAGGAAGAAATTCTTTCCGTAATAAGACAAAGAGATGAAATGAGTTCTGTAATTCTGTCCGCAAGAACAGATATAAATACTTTGGAAAACAGTATAACACTTGAAGAAACAAGAAAAAGAGATTGCGAGTTACGGATTAAAGACTTAAAAAGAGAAAACGAAGTCAAAAAGGCACAGTATGAGTCAATTAAGGAAAGAATAAATTCAATAAATGCTCTTTTATCCACAAGAAGTGATGCAACAGAGGAAATAGACAGAGAAATTGACTCTGTAAAGGAGCAAATAACAAAGGCACAAGAAGAAAGAAAAGATCTTGAAGAAGCACTCGAAGAGGTAAGAAAAGAGAATAAAACAATTAACGATAAACTTCTTTTATTGCAAGAGGAATGTACTCGTTTGGAAAGCAAGAAAAACCGCATTGATTACGATATTGAAAATGCCACAAACAGGCTTTGGGACGAGTATGAACTTACATACAATACAGCATTGGAGTACAAAACCGACATAACACTTTCAAAAGCACAAAAAGAGATTGCGGATTTAAAGAGGTCTATAAAAGAACTCGGAAATGTAAATGTTGATGCTATTGAAGAATACAAAGAGGTAAAAGAACGCTACGAGTTTTTATCGGGGCAAACAAAGGATTTGGAAGAAGCAAAGGCATCTCTTTTAAAACTTATTTCGGATATGACAAAGGTTATGGAACAACAGTTTAAAGAGCGATTTGCAATTATAAATTCAGAGTTTAAAACTGCATTTATCGACCTTTTCGGAGGGGGAAGTGCGTCTGTTTATCTTGCAGATGAGAATAATGTTTTGGAAAGCGGTATAGAAATAGAAATTCAGCCGCCGGGAAAGAAACTGCAAAATATTACTTTGCTTTCCGGAGGAGAAAGGGCACTTACCGCAATTGCACTTTTGTTTGCATTTTTAAAAGTAATGCCTGCACCGTTTTTGATATTGGATGAAATAGAATCTGCCCTTGACGATGAAAATGTGTATCGTTTTGCGGATTATATGAAAAAATATAACAGTCAAACGCAGTTTATAGTAATAACGCACCGCCGTGGTACAATGGAAGCGGCAGAGATGCTTTACGGTGTAACAATGCAAGAAAAAGGAGTAAGCAAATTGCTTTCAATGAAATTAAGTGAGGTAGGTAAGTTAGCATAATGGAAGAAAAAAGAGGCTTTTTTTCGCGTCTTAAAGATTCAATGGAAAAGACGAGAGATAATATATCGCAAAAGGTCGAAAATACATTAAAACTTTTTAAAAAAATTGATGATGAACTTTTTGACGAACTTGAAGAAGCACTTATTGAAGGCGACATCGGTGCAATGACAACGATGGAGATTATTGACGAACTGAAAGAAAGAGTCAAAGAAAAAAGATTAACAGACTCCGAAGAATTAAAAGTTGAAATAAAAGATATAGTAAGAGGTTACTTAAACGGCGACAGTAAAATGCACCTTGACACAAGCCCTTCGGTTATTCTTTTAATCGGGGTAAATGGTGTGGGAAAAACAACAACAATAGGAAAACTCACATCACGCTACAAAAAAGAAGGAAAAAGTGTTATGCTTGCGGCGGCGGATACATTCAGAGCAGCAGCATCTGACCAACTTGAAATATGGGCAAAAAGAAATGATGTGCCTATTGTAAGACTAAACGAGGGGGCAGACCCTGCGGCGGTGGTTTTTGATGCGTGTGCTTCGGCAAAGAGCAAAAAAACAGATATATTAATCTGCGATACGGCAGGCAGACTTCACAACAAGAAAAACCTCATGGAAGAACTTAAAAAGATTTACCGTGTTATCGAAAGAGAACTTCCCGGGGCATCAAGAGAGGTACTGTTGGTTTTGGATGCAACAACAGGGCAAAATGCAATCGCACAAGCGGAAGAATTTGATAAAGCTGCTTCGCTTACGGGAATTGTTTTAACGAAGTTAGACGGTACGGCTAAGGGCGGAATGGTTGTAAACATAATGAAGAAACTTTCGGTTCCCGTAAAGTTTATCGGAGTAGGAGAGGGAATAGAAGACCTTCAAGAATTTGACGCACAAGATTTTTGTGATGCACTCTTTAATTTTTAATTAATATGTATATGGAGATGTAAAAAACTGTTTTTACATCTCTTTTTTTGATGTAAAGCATTAGTTTTTTACTTAAATAATTAAACTAATGTTTTTTTCTCTCTTTATACAATCGGTATGCTTTTTTACAGCCCATGTATATTAAATATTTAAACGGGAAAGATGAAAATGATTGGGGGATAAATATGGCAGTTAAAGATTTATTTATATATAAACTTCCGGAAAAAGAACATGATTTTTCACTTACCGACAGCGGACAAAAAGTAAAAAAACACGAAGAAACATACCTTTCGGGAAGATATAAAAAAGATGTGGCACTGATAAGAGAAATGATGCGTTTTGATAAAAACCGGGACAGCCGAGTAAGAGAGTTCAAGTCAAAAGGCGGAGAAAAATGCAGTGTGTTTTTTATTGACGGAATGGTAGACAGAACCGACCTTTGCGATTTTGTTTTCAAGCCTATTATGTTGTTTGACGGCAAGAGCAAAATAGGAGATTTTATAAAAAATTCGGTTCCGGAAGGGGAAATGGACTTTTCAAATTCGATTGACGAAATACTTACAAAACTAAATTACGGCTCTTGCGTTCTTTTGGCGGAAGGCATGAAAGATGCTGTAATAATAGATATGAAGGGTTGGGAACACAGAGGAATAGAAGAAGCAAAAAACGAAATAGTCCTAAGAGGACCGTCAGACGCATTTTCGGAAATGATAAACGCAAATACTTCTCTTTTACGACGACTCATTAAAAACAGAGATTTTGTAATTGAAGAGGTAGAAGTAGGAACTTTGAGCCACACATCGTGTGCCGTTTGTTATTTGGAATCGGTAGCATCGGACTCAATGATTGAGGAAGCAAAAATGCGGCTTGAAAATATTTCAACGGATTATGTGTTTTCGAGTGCGGAAGTGGAACAATTTATCGAAGATAAAAGTTTCCTCACAATACCGCAATTCCTTTCCACCGAGCGTCCCGACAGAACGGCAAGGGCAATATGCGAGGGAAGGTGTGCAATACTTGTTGACGGTTCGCCATATGCAATAATTTCACCGATAACGGTTTTTGAACTAAATGAACCGGCAGACGACAGATATTTAAGATTTCCGTATGTTGCCATGATTCATTTTGTAAGACTTTTTGCGTACTTTTTTTCGCTTTTGATTTCAGGATTATATATCGCAGTAATCAATTTTCATCAAGAAATAATACCGACAGACCTTTTGATGTCCATAATTTCGGCAAGAGAAAAAGTGCCGTTTCCTGCATTTTTGGAACTTTTACTTATGGAAATATCACTTGAAATTGTTCGTGAGGCGGGAAACAGAGTGCCCGGAACAATTTCATCACCGTTGAGTATTGTCGGAGCACTTATATTGGGTCAAGCGGCGGTAGAAGCAAAAATCGTAAGTCCGATAATGATAATAATAGTATCGTTTTCGGCAATAGGAAGTCTTGCTACACCTAATTATTACATTTCACTTTCCGCACGAGTTCTTAAATTTATGTATATATTTTTAGGTGCATTAGGAGGTTTTTTGGGGATTACTGCGGGTATGATAATGCATCTTGCGGTATGGTCAAGTGTTAAATCTATGGGCGTTCCTATGTTATCACCGATTGCACCGGTTTCAAAAAGAGCAATGCTTCATACCGGTTTTATACCTCCAATATGGAAAAGAGAGTACAGACCTGACTTTTTAAATACTAAGAGAGAAAAAGCACAACCTGATATTTCGGAAAAGTGGAGAAAAAGTTAAATGAGGTGATTAAAGTTAAAGAGATAGGAAAAGCAGAAGGAATCCTTATAATAACTGCGGCAGTAATAACAAAATTTTTTCTTTCTATGCCGACACTTTTGGTAGAACAAAGCGGAAATGCCGTTTGGCTTGTAATTATCCTGAAAACACTTCTCTCACTCGCAATTTTTTTAATGTTGTCGAGCATATACAAGAATTTTTTTGAGAAAGATATTTTTGATTTGCTTGAAATTGCATTCAATAAGGCAGGCAGAATAATAGGCGGAGTATTCATATTTACCGTTTTGATCTCTATGGCAACGGCAGTGGAAAAAAACATGATACGAGAAATAAAAATGACCGCACTAAGCAGCGGAAGAGTAGAATTTATAGCCTTGTTTTTCCTTGTTCCAATGACTGTTTGTGCGTTTTTGGGAATTGAGAGTATAGGAAGGGCAAATGTAATAATTTCAATCGTTTCGTTTTTTGCAACGGCAATAATTGTAATAATGCTTTGGCGACTTTGCGACATAAAAAATCTTTACCCGATTTTAGGAAAAGGGATAAGACAGGTATTGTCCACTACCGCAGTCAACACAAACATTTTTGCAGAAGTGGGGATTATTTTTTTGTTGGTGCCGTTTTTAAGAGATTTCAAAGCATTTCAAAGCATAGGTAAAAATGCAATTTTACTCAGCGGAATGCTTACTGCAATTTGGTCATTGTCATATTGTCTTGTAATTCCGTACCCCATAACCGCAAAAATTGCACAGCCGATATACGAACTTACTCGGCTTATAAAATCGGGAGTGTTTTGGCAAAGACTTGACCCGCTTGTAATTTTCATTTCCGGTCTGTCTGTTCAAATATACCTAAGTGGTGTCTTATTCTTTTCCGCATACACACTAAAAAGGACATTTAAGTTAAATTCTTTAAGACCAATAGTCCCGATTTTGGCATTTAGCGTGTACCTGTTTTCGATACTTCCCATGAGCGACAGACATTTGAGCATATTCTTTGAGGTGTTTTTCAGATACGGAGCGATTTTTTACCCGATTTTCCCATTTATTGTACTGCTTTTTGCAAGGAGAAAAATAAAATGAAAAACATAATTGCAATTTTAATGATACTTTTTCTTTCGGGATGCGGAGTGCTTACGGATGTTGAAAACAAAGCATATCTTGTAGCGTTAGGTGTTGAAAAATGTGAAAACGGAATATACGGATTTACATTTATGTTTTCAGATAAGGAAGAAACTGATAAAGAGGATAGTGACAAAGAAGAAAAAGAAGACAAAAGTGAATGTTCATACATTGAGGCGGAAAATCTTTTTACCGCAATAAAATACCTTTCCGGATTTAAAAGTAAGAGAATTGACCTTTCGCATACTAAATTGATACTTTTTTCAGAGGAAATCGCAAAAGAGGGCATAGATGATTTTTTGATAACTTTCGGACAAGACCGAGAACTTCGACCAAGCACATATATGTGCGTTTCAAAGGATAAACCGAGCGAATTTTTAAAGAATGTAAAGCCCCCCGGTGAACCTTATGCAGAAAAGTATTTTGAACTTCTGTTTTCAAGAGATGATGACAGATATTCCAAAGAAACTACGCTTTCAAGCGGATTTTTTGCATACGAAAGTTTACACGCAAGCCCTGTTATGTTATATGGTGCCATAAATGATAATGAAATAAAAAACGAAGGCAAAGAAGATGACTTTTCTTCAAAAACAGAAGCGGGAGATACACCGAGAAAATCAAAGGACAGAGCGGAATTTTTGGGGCTTTCGGTATTTAAAAAAGGACAGATGAAAGGAGTCCTTAATGAAACCGAAGAAACATTTTTCAGGATTTTAAGATTCAGTTATTCCGAGGATTATTTTTCACTCTATGATGATGAAAAACAAAAAAACACAACAATAAAACTTAAACAATTATCAAGACCTATAATAAAGGTGGATACAAAAAGCGATATACCCAAAATTTATGCAAATATATTTTTAGAGGGAGAATATGTATTGGCAGGAGAGAAAAACGAAAAGTCGGATAACGATTCTAAGTTTAAAGATATGTTTTCAAAAAAAGCGGAGCAGGAAATAAAAAAACTTGTAAAAAGGAGCCAAAGTGAGTTTGACAGTGATATTTTCGGATTTTACAAATATGCCGAAAAGAATTTTTTAAACATAGACGATTGGGAAAAGTACGATTGGGAAAAGAAATATAAAAATGCTTCATTTGATGTTAATGTTAACCTCAGCATAACAAATTCAAACGCAATACAGGAGGAATGATGATGACTTTTTCAATAAATGGAGTAAAATTTTTATTGATGCTTGTTGAGATTTTAATTTTGATACGCACATTTTCTTACTCAATTTACCTGAAAAAAACAAAAAATACCTTAGGCTTTTTGGCGGTAATATTTTTGTGTATGATTTCGGCCTTAATATATTTTTTATACCTCATTTCATAGCAGTTGTTATTTTTTGCGACAATAAAAACTTATATTTAAATATTTTAAAGAATACAAAACTTTTTAATGGATTCGGCAATGCCGACTCTATTTTTTTATATAATAAGTATTAGAAAGTCATATTTTTTTGTTACTACTTGAAAAAAAGTTAACACTGTGGTAAAATTAAGCATTGGAGGAATAAATATGGTAACTTTGCTTGCTAAAATTTTCATAAAGGACAGAGAAGATGTTGCATCACAAAGAGTCAGAACCGCATACGGATTTTTGTGCGGAATTGTAGGAATAATTTTTAATGTATTTCTGTTTGCAATAAAACTTTTTGCAGGGCTTCTCAGCGGTTCGGTTTCGGTTACGGCAGATGCTTTTAATAACCTTTCCGATGCAGGCTCATCGGTTGTTACACTTTTAGGGTTTAAAATGTCAAACCGTCAGGCAGATGAGGACCATCCGTTTGGGCATGGCAGAATGGAATACATTTCGGCACTTATTGTATCAATCATTATAGTAACGGTTGGATTTGAACTTTTTAAAGAGTCCGTTTCAAAAATATTTTCTCCGTCCGATATTGAGGCAAATGCTGTTGCAATAGTAATAATTATTGCCTCGATATTTGTTAAGTTTTATATGGCATTTTATAATAATTCAATAGGGAAAAAGATAAATTCAAACGCTATGAAAGCAACGGCAACAGACAGTTTCAGCGATTGTATTGCAACCGGGGCTACGCTTGCGGCAATTTTAGTTTCAAAATATACATCACTTAACATAGACGGATACTGCGGTGTAGTTGTGTCTGTTATGATACTTATTGCAGGGTTTAATTCGGCAAAAGATACAATAGCACCACTCCTTGGACAAATGCCTTCAAAGGAATTTGTATCGGATATAGAAAAAACGGTTATGGCACACGAAGGAGTAAAGGGCATTCACGATCTTGTAGTACATGACTACGGACCGGGAAGAGTTATGATGTCGCTTCATGCAGAAGTAAGTGCAAGTGAAGATGTTTTTAAAATGCATGATATGATAGACAACATAGAAGTTGAATTGTGCAAAAAGTTTAACTGCGAAGCGGTAATTCACATGGACCCGATTGACGACAAAAATGAACTTGTTTTTGATTTAAGACAAAAAGTTTCTAAAATCGTAAAAGAGATGGACGACCGAATGTCTATTCATGATTTCAGAATGGTACCCGGACCTACACACACCAATCTTATTTTTGATATTGTTATTCCGTTTGATTGCAAAATGAAAAACAACGATGTGTTAAGTCAGGTAAAAAAAGAGATTTTAAAAATAAATCAAACTTATTTTGCGGTAATTAAAATAGATAAAATGTATGCATGAGGAGGAACATAAAATGACAAAAGAAAAATTTTATATAACAACCCCTATTTATTATCCGAGTGATAAACTTCACATAGGGCATACTTATTGTACTGTTGCGGCAGATTCAATAGCAAGGTACAAACGGTCAAAAGGCTATGATGTTATGTTTTTGACCGGAACTGACGAGCATGGTCAAAAAATTCAAAGAATAGCAGAGGAAAAAGGCGTTACACCGAAAGAATATGTTGACGAGGTAGTAGCGGGAATTAAAGATTTGTGGAAACTTATGAATATTTCCAATGACCGCTTTATTCGTACAACTGACGAAATGCACGAGAAGGCTGTACAAAAAATCTTTAATAAACTTTATGAAAAAGGCGATATATACAAGAGTGAGTATGAAGGCTGGTATTGTACTCCTTGTGAAGCTTTTTGGACAGAGCATCAGTTAAAGAACGGCAAATGTCCCGACTGCGACAGACCGGTTGAAAAGACGCGTGAAGAAAGTTACTTTTTCCGCCTTTCAAAGTACCAGGACAGATTAATTGATTTGATAAAAAATAATCCCGATTTTTTACAACCACCATCAAGACAGAACGAGATGTTAAATAACTTTTTGATTCCGGGACTTGATGATTTATGCGTTTCAAGGACGACTTTTGATTGGGGTGTACCTGTTGAATTTGACCCAAAACATGTAGCGTATGTCTGGATTGATGCACTTTCAAACTATATAACCGCACTTGGTGCTTTTTCGGATGACGAGTCGGATTTTGAAAAGTTTTGGCCCGCAGATTTACACCTCGTGGGAAAAGAAATTGTTCGTTTCCACTCTATTATTTGGCCGGCAATGCTTATGGCACTTGATCTTCCGCTCCCGAAACAGGTTTACGGGCATGGCTGGTTGCTCCTTGACGGCGGAAAGATGAGTAAATCTAAGGGAAATGTTGTTGACCCGGTTATTTTAGCGGAGAGATACGGAGTTGATGCACTGAGATATTTCTTAATGAGAGAGATGCCTTTTGGTGCAGACGGTACATTTTCAAATGAAGCACTTATATCAAGAATAAATTCCGACTTGGCAAACGACCTCGGAAATCTTGTTTCGAGAACAGAGAGTATGATAGAAAAATACTTTGGCGGAACACTTCCGAAAGAAAGAGAAGAAGGCGATGAAGATGCTTCGTTTATAAAACTTTCAAAAGAAGTTTCTGTTTCCGTATGTGAAAACATGGATACATTTCAGTTTTCGCAGGCACTTTCTGAAATTTGGAAACTTGTTTCAAGGGCAAACAAGTATATTGATGAAACTATGCCTTGGGCACTTGCTAAGGACGAGAGTAAAAAGAAAAGACTTGCCTGCGTGCTTTATAATTTGGCAGAAACAATCAGGATAATTGCAGAGTTAATAACTCCCGTAATGCCCGACACATCAGATAAAATGCTTGAAAGAATGGGTGCAAAAAGACTTGGATTTGACTCTGCACTCAATTTCGGTTCAATAGGGGAAAACTTCACGGTTAAAAAAGGCGAACCTCTTTTTCCTCGCCTTGACCAAGAAAAGGAATTAGAAGAACTTGCAATGCTTCAAAAATCAGCACAAAAGACAGAAAAACCAGATGAGAAAGACGAAATTACAATGGAAGATTTTGAAAAAATCGACCTCCGCCTCGGAAAAGTTACAGAGTGCGAAAAAATTGAAGGGGCAGACAAACTTTACAAGTTAAAAGTGGACTTGGGATACGAAAAAAGACAAATTGTTTCTGGAATAGCCAAGAACTACTCAACAGAAGAAATGATCGGGAAAAAAGTTATTGTAATAGTTAACTTAAAGCCTGTAAAACTTCGCGGTGTTGAATCTTGCGGAATGATTCTTTGTGCTGCAAATGAAAAAGATATAAGCATCGTAAATCCCGATAAGGATATGCCTCTCGGCTCACAGGTGAGATAAATTGGAACTTATTTTTGACGCTCATGCACACTTTGATGATGAGGCTTTTGATTCAGACCGAGATACAGTTATAAAAACCCTGAAACAAAGCAGGGTCGGATATGTAGTAAATGCAGGATGCGATATCAAATCGAGTAAAAAAAGCACAGAACTTGCAAAAAAATATGATGTTATCTATTCGGCTGTCGGAGTGCATCCCGAAAATGCATACGAGATGAAGGACAGCGATTTTGATGAACTTAAAAAACTTTGTGCCGATAAAAAAACAGTCGCCATAGGAGAAATAGGGCTTGACTATCATTACGATTATGACGAAAAGCAAAAAGAGGCACAAAAAAGAAGGTTTTACGAGCAGATATTATTTGCAAATGAAAACAATTTGCCTTTTGTAGTACACGAGAGAGATGCGTTTTTTGACTGCCTTAACACTTTAAAAAATGCCGGAAAAGAACTAAACGGGCTTATGCACTGTTTTTCAGGAAATAAGGAAACTTTAAAATTAGTTTTAAACTTAGGTATGAGCGTTTCATTGGGCGGAGTAGTAACCTTTAAAAATGCAAAAAACGCAGTGGAAGTGGCAAAGTATGTACCGAATGACAGGCTTTTAATTGAAACGGATTCTCCCTATCTCACGCCGGAACCGTACAGGGGAAAGAGAAATTCATCTCATTACATCTACCATACGGCAAAAAGAATAGCAGATATTAGAGAATGTGATGCAGAAGACATTATTGAAATGACGACAAAAAACGCAAAAAGATTTTACGGCATTGTGTAACAAAACACTCCCTTTATTCATATACTGAATTTGAGGGAGTGTTTTTATGGATAATACAAAATATGCGTACATAACTTATATGGTAGAGTGCGAAAGGCTTGCCGATTTGGGACTTTTACCGATGAGCCAGACAAGTCCTGCATTATATCCGCAAGACAATATGAGAAACATAGAGTTTATGCCTCTATGGTATGAAAATTCAAGGTTCCCGGAGGACGAATAATAAAAAGGGCTATTTAGCCCTTTTTATTATTCTTATTATTCCGTTTTTATAGAGGTAACAATGCCGTTTGTTTCTAAAATTTCGCTTGTAAAGTTAATGTCCTCTCCAACCATCAACTGTCTGCCGGAAGACGCATAGTAACTGTTTACAGCCTCGCTTCCGTAAACCTTTACGGTAACGGTTAAATCGTAACGACCTTCGTTTTTTACAAGTTTATAGTCGCCGTTTGCAAGAGAGGAGGGAATATAACTGTCCTTTTTTTCTACACTTACGATGTTACCAAGTTCCCTTCCGGTCTCTTTTTCGGTAATTGCCGTATGTTTTTCATCTGTAAGAGCGTTGTAGGTAGGTTCACGCACACCTTCAACCAATATGGTATAGGTAATTTCTTTGTCGGCACCTGAAAAAGAATTGTTTCCGCCAAAACGATTAATAACTATAAAAACAGAGGCAATTATTAAAAGAATAATAAAAATATCAATAAGGCTTACCTTACCAAAAAGTTTACCCTTGCCATCAATTATTTTCATTTTTAATTTCCTCCTCTAAGCCGATGATATAGCCGTTACACATAAATCCTTTTCCCTTAGCACTTAGCTCATGACCTATTTTTGAATATTCTGACGGCGGACCTTCAAAAGTAACCGTAATATCGTAGCGTTGGGGAACGATTTCTTCTTTCATAATGCCGTTTATGGAATCGGTTGTGTATTCTTTTGCTTCGGTTATGCTTTTATCAACAATTTTTCCGAGATAAATATTGTTGACCTTTTCGTAGATTTCATCTCCGACAGTTATTGCCTCAAAAAGACCGTCCCGAGCCTTTTTTACTTCAAGAGTTACCCTAACAGAAGAATGTTCCGTGCTTTTTTGTGTTTTGGAGCGGTTATTTAAAAAGTAGTACACTCCGCAAAATACACCGATAAAAAATGCAACTATTAAGATGTCTGCAATACCGATTTTTAATCCTTTTTTCATTTTGTAATCCCTGCCGTTTCATAATATATTTTTTCAAGAGTTTCTTGCATCTTTACAATACTGAATTTTTCTAAGGTGTAATCATAAGCATTTTGTCCCATATTAAGCCGCAACTCTTTATCAAGCGATAGTTTAAGGAAAGCCTCTTCTAATGCGTCAGAATTGAAATTCGGAACTATAATTCCGCAGTTTTCACCGATTACTTCACAGGGACCGTGTGAGTTTGTAGATACGGGAGGCTTTTTAAGTGAACATCCCTCAATAAGAGCAAGTGAAAGTGCTTCTTCTTTTGAAGTTAAAGCGTTAATATCTATCACATTCATAAACGGTGTGATATCGTCTTGTCTGCCTAAAAACACGATTATTCCTTTACTTAAAAGAGGCTCGCTTTCTTTTTTTAATTCATCTTCAAGACTTCCCGAGCCTACTATTAAAAACCTTAATTTATCGCATTTTTTATACGCTTTTTTTGCTGACTCGATAAATAATTTGTGATTTTTCACATCTTCAAGTCTTGCACAAATGCCGATTATGATATTTTCTTCACCAAACCCGTAATCTTTTTTAAGATTTTTTATTTCTTCTTCGGAAAGCACTTTTAGAGGAAAACTTCCGTTATAAACAGTAAAAACTCTGTCTTTTTTCACTCCGCTTTCAATTAGTTCGTTTTTCACATACTCGCTTACGGCAATAAAGTTTTTACTTAAAAAGTTGTTAAACAATCTGTACATAAGTTTTTTTACACCCGAAGCGTTGCCTTCAAGACAATGCCTTGTTGAAATCACGGGAATATTTAAAAGTTTTGCCGAAATCCTTGCGGAAAGTCCCGAATGAGTATGAAGAAGTTCGGGTTTTTCTTTTTTAAGAATTTTAAAAAGTTCAAAAACACCGCTTAAAGAAAATGACTTATCCGAAATATTTGACGCTTTTATCACTCTTACACCCAAACTTTCAATACGATTTATAAGGAGTGAATTTTCGGGAAGAATAATCGCCAGGTCAAACAGATTTTTATTATATGAGCGACAAAAGTTTTCAACCCAAACACCGGCACCACCGATATTTGAATCCGTAAGCACATGCATAAGTTTAATTGACATCATCGTCCTCCTTTACCGAAGAACCTATTGAAATTATTGAAAGAAGTATGAAAAATACCAAAATCATTCGGTAGTTATACCATAAATTTTCAAACATTCCCGAAAACATCAACCCGAGCAACGAACCGCCTGCACCCAAAAGCACTAAGCGAATTTGTTTACCGTTTTTGATGCCTTTATATATCAGTTTGTATGCGTAAAAAATTATATAGAAGAAAGACAACAATCCCCAAATTCCCATTTCGACTACCAACTGAATGAAAAAATTATGTGCGTGAAGTGCAAATCCCGCTCCATCAAGGGCATAAGAGGGATAAATCTTACTGAAAGCACCGCTTCCGACACCTATTCCGCTTAAAATAACATCTTTTGCAAGCCTGAACGATGCAATCCATATAGAAACACGGTAAGCACTCGATTCATCTTTTAAGTTACCTATGCTTGTAAACCGTTCAAGAATGTTTTGCGGAAGAACTGTCGGAGTGAGAATAAGACCGATAAAACATATCATGAGCCAACGCCGGTCATTTAAAAGAACGAAAAATCCCAAAGCCAAGATAACTCCAAGCCATGCACCCCTTGACCAAGTATAGATAAGGCATAAGAACATAGCTATATTTACAAGTGTATATATAAATTTTTTAAAAATATCTTTAAATGCACAAAGAACGGAAAACGCAACCGGTAATGCACAAATCAAAAATTCGCCTAAGATATTGGGATTGTCCAAGGTTGCGAAAACTCTTTTTTCTATGCCGGAGAACATATTTTGGTCAACCCAAAGAGAAGTTGTGCTTGAAACCGTAAAATTCTGATATATTCCGTAGAGCGAAACCAATAATGCACTCATAGTAAATGTTATCAAGAGAGATTTCCACATCGAGAAGGTTTTAATGTTACTTACCAAGATTGAATACGAGAGTGCAAATAAAATGTAAATTGCGACAATTTTAAGCCCGTCATACTTGTCCACTCCAAAAAGAGTAGAAACAGTTGCAATTGCCAAAAACAAAACGATGGGGAAATTTAACTTTGAAACATGATATTTTCTTCCGAAAAGAATTGATACGATAAACGCCAAAATACAAATGCCCACAAGACCTGCTACCGCCAAAGTGGGAAGGATGGGTGCAAAAAACACAAAGATAAATGCTCCGACTACCGGATAGATACAAAGGAATGTGAATCCGACAACAAAAAGCACAGTTGCCGTAAATACAACGGGCTTCAAAAATGAAAAGAAAAGGGATACCAAAAATAATACAGGTAAAACGATATAAAGATTTTTAATTTTGTAATCGTCTTTTTCTTTTGGCACATCAAACCCGATGCTTTTTATTATAAAGGAGAGAAAAAGACTGTTTGAAAGCACCGTAACCATGTTTTTCTTTAAAATCATAAAGAGTAAAGAAATAAACACAAAAATTGCCGAAACGATAACAGAGAACTTGTCCTTAACAAGTATGGACGGTATAAGAGTGCCTAATGAAATTGAAAAAATAACCAAGCCTAAATTTAAAAGAGAAATATAAAAAATGTTTTTCACAAAAAGTATAAAAGAGTTTTCTTTTGCTTTTTCTTTAAGGTCTTTTCCGATTTTTTCGTAAAATAATTCACAAAGCCTTACAGGTGAGTAAAGCACTTTAAAGAATACAGAACTTTCCCAAAATTCGTTTATTTCTTTTGACTTAAACAAATTACAAATGAAACTGTTTTCTGATGCTCTTATGAAAAAATTGCAGACACTTGAAATTATCTTTTCGCAAAAAGAAGAGTCATAAAAGTATATAAGTTTAAACCATAAGAGTTTAAATTTATCCGCTATTTTATAAATCAACTATAATCCTCCTTCCTGAAAAGTGATGTAACCTCATCAATTTTAAAAAGAATACACATAACTATGTAAACCACGATAAGAACGACCGAAGATACACCGCAATAAACAATATTTCCGATAAGGGAAGTTGATAAAACTTTTTCCAAGAAAAATTTAACTGTCAAAACGGCAACTAAGGAAATAAAAGCGGATGCGACAGTCTTTAAAAACATATATAAATCGCACTTTGAAAAGATTTTTCCGCTTCTTTTAAGTGCCAAGTAGTTTAAAAGTGCATTTACAAAAGATGCGAGAGCCGTTGCAAGTGCCAAACCGAAAAGCGGGAAGAACCTATTTAAAACTACCGCAAAAATAACATCAAAAACCATACTGATGAGGGCATTTATCATAGGAGTTTTAGAGTTTTTTCTTGAAAAAAATGTCTTTGAAAAAAGTTCGTTCAGCGAGAAAAAGAGCATACCGACCGAATATCCCGAAAGAAGTGAGGCGGTAACGACTGTCATATCCGAAGTAAACGAGCCACGCTCATAAATTATAGAAATTATCGGACGAGAAAGAGTGATCACCAAAAGGCACACGGGAATGATTACAAGCATAACCGCTTTTACCGAGCCTACCAAAAGTTTTTGTTCTTCGTCTTTGTCATTTACCGAATTTGCACCGGACATTTTCGGAAAGACAAGATTTGTAACGACAAAAGCAAAAACACCCGTTGCGACAAGATAAATTCTGTTTGCATATTGAAGATATGAAACCGCACCGGAAAAACCTGATGCAAGGCGAGTGTTTACGAACGAATAGAGAGGCTGTACCCAGGTGCTTATAAGCATCGGAAGAGCAAGCAGAAGTGCAGACTTTACATTTTCGTCAATTTTAAGAGATGGTAAAAATTTAAAACCAAATTTTTTAAGGGACGGGATTTGAACCGCACATTGAAGACTCCATGCAATTACCATTGAAACCGACAATCCTACGATACCGAATTTTTTTGAAAAAAGAGGAAAGTAGAGGATAACCGCTACATTTGAAATAAGACTTATAAGTGCGGGAATGTTAAATTCATCGTTTGATTGAAGTATCCCGACAAATGAAAACGCAAGTGCCGTAAAAAGAAGCATCGGAAACATTATTGCAGTCAGTTTGGTACACAATTCATGTGCTTCTGCGGAAAAAAGAGGAGCTTGAACGGAGACCAATTTACCTGCAAAAACCATACCGAGTACGGTGATGATAGAAGTTGCAAAAAGAACTATTCCTATAAATCTGTTTGCAAAGGTATTGGACTTTTCTTTACCGTCATTTTTTAAAACTCCGCTGTAAATCGGAATAAAAGATGCGGAAATAACTCCGCCTATGACCATATCAAAAAGTGTCGTGGGGATTTGAGTTGCGACATAGTAGGCATCGCTTTCAAATGTGCCTGCAAATGTGTAAGCAATAAGCATTTCCCGAAGAAGTGCACACACCTTGGCAAGAAGGGTGGCTATTGCCATAAAACCGGCAGTTTTTATGAGTTTGTTATTCAAAAGATACCCTCCTTGATGTTAAGTGCTATTTTTACATTTTCGTGAGCAAGCAAAGAAAATTTTTCGCAATCATAGGGAGATTTTCTTTCAATGCTTTTTTTGATTAAATCAAGCAATTTTTCGCTTGTGACATCTTCTGTATTTATGTAACTGTCAAGACCTGTGTAATCCATAAAACCTTTTACTTTTGTATCATACACTATGCCTGTTACGGGAACATTTTGAGAAAATGCGTAAATAAGAGAATGAAGCCTCATTCCTACACAAACCTTTCCGCACGAAAACACCGAAAGCGAAAGGTAAGGCGAAACAGGAAGTACAAGAATTTCGGACTTTTCATTCATAAGACTTTGGATTTCTTCACAAATTTTTGTGTCCTTGTTGCTTTGAAACGGGATAAATACGGGAAAGTATCCTTCTTTTGAAAGTTCGTCTGCACATTTTGCAATTTCTTTGCAAAATGAAGGAGATGATTTTTTGTCGAATCTCATACAAAAATATGCTATGCTGTCGCTGTTAATATTGAACGATTCGAGATATTTTTTGCCTTCTGTTTTATCAAGTGCATCAAGTGCAAATACAGGGTCTGCCGTAAGTTTAATAAAAGGTCTTGAAACATTGATTTTTTTAAGCCACATAAGTGCAATTTCATCCCTTAAAGTTATGGAATCCACTTTATTTAAGACCTTGGAAACTCTTTTTTCGTTACATTTTTTAAGTGTGCCTATACCGTTGGCAAATAATGAAACTCTCATTTTTTTCATCTTTGCAAGTCTTATTAATGTTAAATAATAGATGAGCGATTTTGTGCTTGTACTGTCTTGAATAAGCGTTCCGCCACCAGAAATAAAGAGTGCGTTACGCTCCATGAGAGAAAGAATTTTTAAAATTGCCGTGCGGGAAATTGAATTTACACCGTAAAGTTTTTTTGTTTCTTCGGGATTATTTGACAATACGGTAATTTCAACATTTTCAACTTCATTTTTTAAATCACTTATAATTGAGTATAAAAGAGCATCATCTCCGTTGTTATTGAAACCGTAATAACCTGAAATTAACACTTTTTTTGGGATACGCTCTTTTAAAACTTCACTGTAAGAAAAAAGTGTATCATCTGTCATCTTTTTTACGGAGTAATACTCTTTTACGACAGTCCTTGAATATTTGCCGATACTGTTTTGTTCTTCATTTGAGAGAGAAAAAAAGTTATTTATATCATCTGTCAAAGAATCAACGCTTGCTTCTTTCAGACCTCGGCAACAAAAGTTTGTTTTTATTGCGTCATCAAGTTTTTCTTTATAAAAAAGTCCGAGAGTGCCTTCCGCTCCGGCGAGAATGCTCGGTCTTTCGCAAGCCATGGCTTCAAGAGCGGCACGGGAAACGCCGACAAAAAGGTCGGCTTTATTCAGTATGGGTTTTACATCGGTAAGGGCTCCCGTAAGAGAAATTGCATCATAACCTAATTTTCCGTTTACTAAATTGGCTTCTCTTAACACATTTTCATAATCATTTCCGCCGCCCACTATCATTAAACGGACATCACGGTCAATTCTTCCTGTTTCAAAAGCCTTGATTAGAAGATGAGCAACAAGGCTTACCCTTGTGTCCATACGGCAAACATGAACGATTGTTTTTTCTTTTTTATCAGAATCAGAAACTTCGGGACAGAAAAAGTCGGTATCAATACCGTTTATTGTTACGGTTATGTCCTTTTCGGGATAATTGTAGTTTCTTACGAGATACTCTTTTAAATCATCACTTACGGCGATAGATTTTTCGCCCCAACTTGTTATGTATTTAAGACCGTATTTTGTACTGAAAGCACCGTGGGCAGTCGTTACAAAAGCAAAATTTTTCTTTTTGTGGATTTTGTTTATTATAAATGACGGGATTCTTGCATGAGAGTGAACAATGTCAATCTTTTGTTCGTCAATTATTTTTGAAAGTTTTCTCATCGAGGAAAGGACACTGATTGGATTTTTACTGTTCAGTGCGACACAAAAGTGAGGTATATCATATTTTTTCAATTCTTCTTCATATACACCGCCGCCTGAGGCAATAAAAACGCTGTGTCCCCGTGCTTTAAGGCTTTTTGCAAGTTCTATAATATGCGTTTCCGCTCCGCCTATGTCAAGTTGCATGGTTGCGAGCAAAATATTAAGACTCAAAGCACTCATCTCCTTTAATTGGTAATATATTTATTATACTTTAACAACACAAAAATATCAAGGAATATTTGCTAATATACTTGATTATTAAGATAAAAAAGTATAAAATGATTCTGTGAGGTGGTAACTTTAATGAAACGAATTATTATACTGGTTTTGATGACTTTAACAATTTTTATTGCACCTAATGCCGGTGCCGCACCCATATTTGAGTACAAAACTACCGAGCCAATGTCAAAAGGCGTTGAACTCATAACATACAAAAAATTTTATTCCGACAGGTCATTAGTCATAAATGTTGTAAAGGCAGATTTGAAAGAAAAGCATCTTTCACTTGATGTTTTGGCATGCAATTCACTTGAAAATCTTCAAACGGTTATGAATCACGCAAAAGAGCAGAAAAATACGGTTGCCGCAATTAATGCAGACTTTTTTTCTGCCAGAAATACAGGATTTGCAATCGGTGCGATGATTAAAGACGGAGAAATTATTAAGTCAAAATATAATAACGACTACTCTATGGCAGGTGTTTTTTATGACGGAGACAGCGTTATTTTAGACTATTATCAGTTGGGAATGTCAATAGTTGCACCTAACGGAAACTACGAAATGATAAAAGAATTAAACACTTATACCGGCGGATTTGAATATATGATGATGTACACGGATAAGTTTAATTCGGGTATGTCCTTGGCACCCGGCGGAGATGTGGTAGAGGTAGTTGTCGAAAATGACACAATAAAAGAGTTCAGGCGGAACCAAGAAAGCGTAAAAATTCCCGCAAACGGATATGTTTTGGATGTGTCTGAGGGGTACAGCACATTTTTGGCGGAAAACTTTAAAGAAGGGGACAAGGTTATTTTAGATAAGACTTTAACTCCCAATATTAAAAACATTCAAACTGCATTCGGCGGAGGAACAATCCTTCTTAAAAACGGACAAGAAACTAAAATAACCCATGATGTTGAAGGCAAGCACCCAAGAAGTGCATTGGGAACAAACGAGGACGGAACAGTAGTTTACCTCGTTGCTGTTGACGGAAGGCAAACCGCTTCTTCGGGGGTAACTCTTGACGACTTTGCGGATATTTTAAAGGAATTAGGTTGCACTAATGCAATAAATCTTGACGGAGGCGGGTCTACCGCATTGGTAGGGAAGTCAAAAGGATACAACGAACTCCACACGATAAACAATCCGTGCGAAACAAGGCGAGTAATAAACTGTGCCGCAATAACAAGCGATACGGTTGATTCAAAAGTTTCTTCTGGTGAAATTCTTGTAACGAAACCGTTTGTTTTTACAAACGATAAAACTCCCGTTTCGGCTCACTTTTATAACAATTATTTCGCAGAAAAAGATACTGATGTTTCGTTTAGGGTATCAGGTGTAAAAGGCTATATTGAAAACGGAGTGTTTTACCCGAAAGAATCGGGGAAAGCCATTATAAGTGCAACTTATGACGGAATTACGGCTACACAAGAAGTAGATGTAATTGATTTACCCGAAAGACTTCTTGCTACGAGAACGGTTAAATGTGATGTCGGGGGTAACATAGCACTGACCGTTTACGGCTATGACAGAGCAGGAAGAGAATCCAAGATAGATAATCTGTCGCTTGTAAGTTTTTCTTCCGACAGCGGATGTGCTTCGGTTTCAAACGATGGTATAATAAGCGGAGTATCTTCGGGCGAAGCAATAATAAGTGCGAAATTCGGCACAACAGTGGCGTATAGCCGTGTTACGGTGGGAAATATCAGTGAAGACCTTCGCTTCATTCCCGAAAATCTTTGGAACGAAGACAAAAGAGATGACTATTACAAGGCTAATGACAAAGCATTTACTTTCAATGTATGCTCAATAAGTGATATGGCAGATTCATTTATTGAAAGAGCGGCAAAAAAGAATTTTGAGAAAAAGACAAGTAACCTCAGTGCCTTTGCGGGGAAAATGGACAAAACAGAATTTATTTCTTGCAACAAAGCACAATCTTTGGAATACGGTTCATCGCTTTTTATAACACTAAATGCTTCAAACGGCGGAATAAGAGCAACAGATTCAACTCAGTGGGATACATTAAAAAATGCGGTAGATAAAAGCAAAGCATACAATCTTTTTATAGTACTAAACAGTGATATTACAACATGGAGCGACAACTTTGAAAGGGAGGTATTTGAAGATTACCTGGCAAATACTCAAAAAGATGTATATGTAATATACCGCTCTACCGATAACTTTCGTTATGTAAAAGACGGAGTACATTATTTTGCACTTTCAAATGTCAGCGGCGACAGGAGTGTGTCTGTTTCGGAAAGAATAAAAGAAGCAAGATACCTTTCATTTTATATCAATGAAGATGGAGTAACATATTCTATAAATGAATTATTTTAAAGGAGAATTACTATGGAGAGAACGGACGGAAGAAAAAAGGACAAGTTAAGACCGATAAAAATTACGAGGCATTATACAAAATACGCCGAAGGTTCTGTCCTGATTGAAATGGGAGATACAAAGGTACTTTGCACGGCAAGTGTTGAAGAATCGGTACCGCCATTTAAAAAAGATTCGGGTGAAGGCTGGGTAACTGCGGAGTACAGTATGCTTCCGAGAGCAACATCAACAAGAAACAAAAGAGATATATCAAAGTTAAAATTAAACGGAAGAAGCGGAGAAATCCAAAGGCTTATAGGAAGAAGTCTTCGTGCCTCGGTAGATATGAAAAAACTCGGAGAAAGAACCATTACGATTGATTGTGATGTATTACAGGCAGACGGCGGGACAAGATGTGCTTCGATTACGGGAGGATTTGTGGCACTTTATGATGCTCTTACTTATTTAAAGGAGCAAGGCTTAATTACCAAAAGCCCTCTAAAATCGTTTGTTTCTGCGGTAAGTGTGGGAATAAAAGACAATGAGGTTCTTTTAGACTTGTGCTATAAGGAAGATTCTTCGGCTGATGTTGATATGAATTTTGTAATGAATGACAAGGGAGAAATAATAGAAGTACAGGGAACTGCCGAAGGTAAAACATTTTCAAAAGAGGAACTCGACTCTTTGTATGCACTAGCAAAAAAAGGAATTAAAGAAATAACAAAGGCTCAAAAGAATTCTTTAAAGGAGTAAGTATGAAAATAGTTGCAGGAACAAACAACAAAAACAAAGTTCGTGAGTTTCGTGAAATTTTAAAAGAACATGAGATTTTGTCTTTAAGTGATGTCGGCGTAGAAACAGATGTCATTGAGGACGGAAAAACATTTGAAGAAAATGCTTTGAAAAAGGCACGAGAAATAGTAAAAAAGGTAAAAATTCCGGTTATTGCAGATGATTCGGGTTTGATTGTGGATTATCTGAAAGGAGAACCGGGAGTTTATTCTGCAAGGTACGGAGGAGAAGGACTTACAGACAGCGACAGAACAAAACTTTTACTTAAAAATATGGAAAATGCTCCCGAAGGAGAGCGAAATGCACGGTTTGTATGTACAATTGTTTTTACAGACGGGGATAAAGAGCTTGTATGCGAAGGAAAATGTGAGGGAACAATAACAAGAACACCCAGAGGAACTGACGGATTTGGATATGACCCGGTGTTTTATGTTAAAAAGTTTAAAAAGACCTTTTCCGAACTAAACCCGGATGAGAAAAATTCCGTAAGTCATAGGGGAATGGCACTTAAAATGCTCAGAGAAAAAATAAAACGGGGAGAATAATCTCCCCGAAAAAGTTAATTAGCAACCGCAGTCGTTATTACCGCAAAGGCAGTTAAGAATGAATGCGATAACGATTATCCAAATAATCCATTCGCAGCAATTGTTTCCGTTATTAGAGTTGCATCCGAAAAGCATGGGTAATCTCCTTTCAAAGTAGATTTACTGTAAGCTGCTTACACTCACATTCTATGTGCTTTATAAAAATTGTGTTACTGATTATTTTTACAGGGAGGAAAACTTATGAAAGTTTTAATTCTCACAATTTCAACAGGACAAGGACATACTGCAAGTGCGAGAGCAATTTCCGAATACTTAAAATCAAAAGGTGCCGAATGCAGAATACTCGACCAATATAAATATATAAGCCCGGCACTTTCGGACACAGTTGAAAAGGGATATTTATTATCCACAAAATACGCACCGAAAACATACGCTAAGTTTTATCGTATGCTTGAAAAGGACGAGTTTAAACTCGGCGAAGATATGATAAAAATGGATTTGGTGTTAAATAAAATTCTGACATACAAAACAATCAGGTATATTGATGATTTCTGCCCCGATGTAATAATTTGCTCGCATTTATTTTCCGCAAAGAGCATTACGGCAATGAAAAACCGTTTAAGCGGAATAAAAACCATAGGAATAATCACGGATTTTACCGTTCATCCTATGTGGTATGAAACAAATCTTGACTACTATGTAACACCTACACATTTACTCGGAAATCAAATGAAGAAAAACGGGATTCCGGAAGAAAAAATACTTCCGTTCGGGATTCCCATTGACGCTAAATTTTCAAAAAATACAGATAAAAAAACGGCAAGAGAAATGCTTAATATCGAAAATAAGCAAACAGTTATGGTAATGATGGGCTCTATGGGATTCGGAAATATAGCACGAGAGATAAAGACGCTTGACGGTTTAGAGGATGATTTTCAGATAATTGCGGTATGCGGTAAGAATGAGCGGGCATACAAAAGACTTTTGCGAACTAATTTTAAGCACAAGGTATATCCTTACGAATTTGTAAATAATGTTGAAGTAATGATGGATGCGTCCGATATTTTAGTTACAAAACCGGGCGGATTAACGGTTTCGGAAGCACTTTCAAAAGCTGTTCCTATGCTGATTGAAAGTCCGATACCGGGGCAGGAAGACAGGAACAAGGAATTTCTGCTTAATAACGGTTTGGCGATGTTTATAACAAAAACATTTCCGATTGACGAAGCGGTATATATGTTCTTTAATAACGAGTATCTGCAAAAGCATATGAGAGAAGGAGCTTCATATATAGGAAGTGCAAACAGTTCGGAAAAACTGGGAGATTTTGTGCTTTCAATCAAAAAGAATTTTAAAGATTAAAAGGGATATACTAAAAGCGGAGGTGCTATTATGCGGAAACTTTTAGTGTGGATATTTTCTTTAATTGCTACGATAGGAGTAAGCAAGTAAAACGGACTGCCCAAAGGCGTCCTTTACATAGAGGAGTATTTTATGGAAAAAATAAAACTGAAAAACGGAATAAACCTTTTTTTAATACCGGATGATAAATTTACGACTATGCGTGTCGATGTAATTATACACAGACCGCTTGAAAAGAAAGAAGCGACAATAAACAACCTTATTTCCATGCTTTTTCGTTGCGGAGGGAAAAAGTATCCTTCACGAATGAAGCTTAATGTAGAGTCGGAAAAACTTTACGGTACATCGCTTTACACTTACAGTGCAAAAATCGGCGAAGAAAATATTGTGTGTATTGGATTTGATATTCTTTCAAAAAGCACACTTCCCGAAGGTATTGATATATTTTCAGGGGCAAGTGAACTGCTTTTTGATGTCTTTTTTTCGCCTCGTGAGATAGGTTTTAAGAAACAAGATATAAAAAGCGAAAAAGAAAATCTTATTAAAAAGATTGAAGCGGAGCGAAACAATAAAATTTCATACAGTACAAACAGGCTTCTTGAAGAAATGTGTCATGATGAACCTTACGGTGTAAATACGGTGGGTTATACTGACATTGCAAAAAAAATAAGCGAAGATGACATAATAAACCAGTACAATACTCTCCTTGACAACAGCGTAATAGACATTATGTTTACCGGAAATTTTTCGAAAAAAGATGCAACCGATTTTTCAGATAAGTTTGTAAAAAATCTTAATGACAGAGATGCTTCAATAATTAAAGGAACATATAAAGAACCGGGAAACGAGATTAAAAAAGTCAAAGAAAAGATGGATGTTACACAAGGGAAACTTTGCATGGGATTTCGGGTGCCTGTTTTGGCAAATGATGATAAAATGTATGCCGCTTGGCTTGCAACGGTAGTTTTCGGCGGAGGAGCAACGAGTAAACTGTTCAATAATGTAAGAGAAAAAATGAGCCTTTGCTACTATGCATCGGCATCGTATGACAAGCACAAGGGAATAATTCTGGTAAAGAGCGGAATAGAGTGCGAAAACTTCAAAAAGGCTTATGACGGAATACTTTTTGAACTTGAAAATATTAAAAACGGAGTAATCACGGACGAAGAATTTGACGGAGCGAAAAAAACACTTGTTACAGCACTCAAAGCACAAAACGACTCTCTTTATTCAATATTAAACAAGAAAATTTCAAACCGAATAGCAGGTACGGATTTAACTGCTGATGATGAGATAAAAAAGATAAATTCTCTTACAAAAGAAAATATAGTTGAGGCAGCAAATCTGTTTAAACTTGATACAGTCTATTTTCTTGACAAAAGGAGGAAAAATAAATGGAATTTAAAGAATATTTATATCCTTCAATAAATCGAAAAGTCCTTAAAATGACACACAAATCGGGACTGGAAATAATAGTTATTCCTCAAAAGGGTTACAGCCAGTATTATGCAACATTTTCAACGAAATTCGGTTCGATAAACACAAGATTTACTCCGCCAAACGGCGAAGAAATACGCACAACAGAAGGCGTGGCACACTTTTTGGAGCATAAAGTTTTTGAAATGGAAGACGGGACAAATGCGTTTGACTATTTTGCAAAATACGGAGCAAATGCAAACGCTTTTACATCGTTTGCGGTAACAAATTATCTTTTTTCCTGCACCGATTCATTTTATGAAAACCTTGAAATACTCCTTGATTTTGTTACAAAACCGTATTTTACGGAAGAAAATGTAGAAAAGGAAAAAGGGATAATTGCACAGGAAATAAGAATGTACAATGATGACCCTAATCAGGTGTGCTTTTATAATTGTCTTAAAGCAATGTATAAAAACCATCCCGTAAAAGAGGATATTGCGGGAAGTGTGGAAGATATAATGAAGATTACACCGCAAGAACTGTATAAGTGCTACAATACATTTTATCATCCGTCAAATATGGCACTTATTTGTCTTGGAGATGTTGACGAAAATAAGATTCTTGAAATAGTCGATAAGTATATCGACAAAGAAAAGACAGGGAAGATAACTCAAATCTTTCCGAGCGAACCTAAAGAAACGGTGCAAGAAGAGATTTCAACCGCTATGGATGTCCCGCTCCCGCTTTTCACAATAGGATTTAAAGATAATGAAAACAACCTTGAAAAAAGAGAACTTTTAAAGAAAGAACTTGCTTCGGGGATACTTCTTGATATGCTTTTTTCACAGAGTTCACTTATTTATACCGATTTGTATGAAAAAGGACTGATACAGTCGGATTTTTCATCATCTTATGATTATGAAGAAAGTTTTTCGTTTGCAATGCTGAGCGGTTCGTCAAATGATGTAAAAAAAGTGCGAGACAGCATAAAAGAGGAATTGTTAAAAGTCAAGAACAAAGGACTTGACCGTGAAGCGTTTGAAAGGCAAAAAAAGGTAAGTTATGCCTCCTTTATTCGCTCTTTAAATGACATTGAAGATTTGGGGAATGACTTTGTTTTTGCACATCACAAAAATATAGATATATTTGAAACGGCGGAAATTATTGAAGAAATAGACTATGATTATCTCCAAAAACGCTTTAATACACTTTTTGATGAGAAAAATATGGTCTTATCCGAGGTTAAAAGCAAATGAAAAACACCGTTTCATTTCCAAAACTTAATATATCGTTTACATTGGACCGAATCGCATTTAAAATAGGAAATTTTAATATATATTGGTATGGTATAATAATTGCATTGGGGCTTGTTCTGGCTGCGTGGTATGTAACTTATCTGTCAAAGAAAACAGGGAAGGACAAAGAGGTTTTTATTGACCTTTTAATCTATGCGATTCCCGTTTCCGTAATCTGTGCCAGGGCATATTATGTGGCATTTGAGTTTGATTCATACAAAAATAATATATTGAGTATTTTTTACATACATAACGGCGGGATTGCTATTTACGGGGCGATTATCGGAGCGGTTTTGACTGCGGTTATTTATTTTAAGGTTAAAAAACTGCCCGTTTTGGAATATCTTGATATAGGAGTCTTGGGACTTTTAATCGGACAAGCAATAGGCAGGTGGGGAAATTTTGTTAACTGCGAAGCGTACGGTTCCCCGACAAACTGCTTTTTGGGAATGTCAATAAACGGATTTAGTCCGGTTCATCCCGCATTTTTGTATGAATCATTGTGGAATGTGCTGGGATTTGCCATTCTTTGTGCGTTTTTCAAAAAAAGAAAGTTTAACGGAGCGACATTTCTTTCATATATAATGTGGTACGGAGCGGGACGGTTTTTTATAGAAGGACTTCGGGCAGACAGCCTATACATAGGAAATTTTCGAGTTTCACAGGTGATCGCAGGAGTTTCGGTAATTGTTGCATTTTTAATTTACATAATTGCAAGCAAGAAGAAATGTTAATGTATTGTTAATGCAATATTACAGTTTAGATAAAAAGGCGTGTTTCGCCTTTTTTTTTCTTGACTTAAAATTTTACAAGTTGTACAATGTATATGGTTACTTATAAACTATGGTTAGTAGCGATTTTTTACTGGAGGATAATACTATGAGAAAACTAAAATCAATTCTTTCTGTACTTGTGGCAGTGGCAATGCTTTTCTCGATTGTGCCTTTTGCTTTTGCAGAAGAAACAACCGACACTGTAACTGCCGTTGAAACGGCAATCGCAAGCCCGATTACACTTTCAGACATTGATGTCAATACGACAGAGGGGGCTGCGGTAGAAACACTTGTAGAACTCGGCGTTATACAGGGCTACCCCGATGGCACATTCAAATCGGCAAATACAATAACTCGTGCAGAGTTCACGGCTGTTATTACAAGATTCCTTAATCTTACCGCTTCTGTTTCGGAAGACATTGCGGTGGTTACGGCTTATGCTGATTTAAATGCCGACCCGACACTGTCTTGGGCAACAGGATATGTTAAACTTGCAACAGATCTTAAAATAATAGAAGGCTTTGAGGACGGCACATTCAGAGGAAATGACCCTGTTACCTATGAACAAGCGGTAAAAATGATTGTCGCCGCACTCGGATATACCGTTGTTGCAGATCAAGAGTATGCAAAACTTGAAAACCCTGCATCATGGTCAAGCGGATTTATTGCAGTTGCAACGCAGAAGAATATTTTAAAGAATATTGTTGCAACAAACGGAATTTCAGCTCCGGCATCTCGCGGACTGGTTTCAATGCTCATTTACAATGCTTTGGATGTAGATAAACTCGTTGAAAATAACGATGGAACATACTCAATTGAAAAAGGTTCAAGCGCTTCCGACAGTTTGAGAGGCGACACAAAGATTACAGGTATTGTAACGGGAACCTTTATTACAGGTTTAAATACTTCCAATCCGGGACTTGCAAAAGATGAAATCGAAATAGACGGAAGAACTTACAAGACGAACGGAACTTATGATTATGAAGCATATCTCGGAAGAAAAGTTACTGTTTACTTGGATGCAGATAAATCTGACGAAATCAGACAAATTAAGATTGCAAACAGTAATGATTCCGTAAAAGTCGAAAAGTATCAGTTAGCTTCAACGACAAACAGTACAATAACTTATTACTCGAATCGTGATAAGGAAAAGACGATTAAAGCAAATATTCCTGATGTAAAAGTTATCTATAACGGAAAGTATATGCCCGGATACAACTTGGCAGACCTTAAAGATAATCTTGAATGCGGATATGTAGAACTTGTCTGCAATGATGGAGACGGCACTTATGAAATTGCATTCGTAAATTCGTATCAGACTTATGTTGTAAGTAAAGTTGACAATACAAACAAAATAATATACCTCTTGTATAAGTATAAAGACGGAGCAGGAGCAGATTTGGAAGCTCTTTACGACATTCCGGAAGAAGCAACATCGCAAATCAGATTGTCAATGACTTGCGAGGGAAAAGACATTACATTGTCAAGCCTTAAAAAGTGGGATGTAGTAAATATTCGTGATTCTCACTACAATGCAACAGGTGCTAAGGCTGATGCAAACAGAAAACCAACGGGAGCATCGGGAAAGCGTGTACTTGATATTATAGTTACAAGAGATACGGCAAAAGGTACTGTATCTGAGATTATAGGAACAGACGGAAGAAAGATTGCAGGAACCGACTACTACTATTCGGATACCTATAAAGCACTTTCGGATGAGTACCGCCCCGCAATGGGAATTAACGATAATGCAGAAGCATATCTTGACTGTATGGGCGAGATTGCGGCAGCAGTATATGATGCTTCTACAAGCAACTTCCAGTACGGTTACCTCATAGATGCAAGACAGAACAGCGATGCATCGGATTCAAACAATGACCTTGAACTTTATATTCTTACTTCAAACGGTTCAAAAACAGTATTCGGCACATCAAAAAATGTTAAAATTGACGGAGTTTCCGAAAAGGCTACATCTTCGGACATAATGAATAAACTTAAAGCAGGCCATAATGTTAACAAGAGATATGACACAGACAACGCATCGTCAATAACAAATGTAGTAAGTGAAGACGGAAATACCTACACGCAGTTAATCAGATATTCACTTAACAGTTCAAACCTTGTAAACGAAATAGACACGCTTTCACCAAGTTCTGTCGGAGATGATTTAACTTGTGATTTCTTGTATGAGGGAGCAAAACAGTACAGTAGTTCAAGAACATTCTCTTTCTATGGTACTAACGGCGGAAATGCAGGAACTTGCACGGTTACATCAAGCACTAAGATATTCTTCATTCCCGATGACAGAACAGATACCGATTCGTTCTATACCATCTCATACGGTGATGCATTCACTTCCGGCGGAAATTACCATGTAGAAGTATTTAATTGCAGTAAAACTAACGCAAAGAATGCAGATGTAGTTTTACTTTACAAGAGCAATATGTCGATGGAATTCACATCAAACTCTCCGATGATGCTTGTAAGTGCAAAGAGTGAAAAGGCAGACGGAACAACCATTAAGGGATATCTGAGATTTGCACCTAACGAAACATCTATCACCATTGAAGACGGAGATTGCGATGTAACTTCGGCAGACGGAACGGTTAAGTCATTGGATGATATCAGTGTCGGCGATGTAATTATGTATCGCACTGTTGCTGGTAAAGTGGAAGAGATTAAACTTTGGTATGATGCAGAGAACCCGTCAATGCAGGAACAAGACTGCTCAACTATCGAAGATATAGTCGATAACAGAATTTACGCCATGAGCAACAGCACAAAGTATGATTCAAATAACAAAGTCTATCCAGGTTATGATGCGGCAGGATTCAGACTTCAGTATGGTTCTGTAATTTCAATTGATACGGAAGAAGATGAAACAGTAACAATTTCATCTACAATCACATCCGACAGCATAGGAGTGCAGAACAGCGGCAATAATATTCCGACCAATGTCGGCTGCAAGAAAGATTATGTTGTTCACACATTTAAACTCAACTCTACCGTAAAAGACAGAATTTACAAATATAATTCATCTGACGGCTCACTTACAAAGGGCAATGAATACGAAGCGTTAAATGCTTATGATGAATTTGCGGAAAATCCAAGCAGAGTAATAGTATTCTCTCAAAGCGGAACACTTTACGGAATTTGTATTGTTGAATAATTAGTCGAAAAAACACCCGAGATGCAAATGCATCCCGGGTGTTTTTTTGTTTATTAATAACTTAAAAAAAGTCCCTTGTCTAACTTAAATGGCTTATAATTGGGTATGTTTCCCATAAAAATTAACTAATTATTACAAAAATATAACAAAATTTGAATAAATACTTGACAAGCCGAATATAATATGTGTATAATGACAGAGCCAAAGTTTGGAAAGGGATTAAAAAATTATGAAAAAAATATATGAGAAAATGCTTAAAAACAGCAGATTAATTATTACAATAGTTTTATCTTTTATACTTACAGTATCTGTTACGATCTCGAGTTTTGCGGTATCGGAAAAGGAAATTACATTAATTCGTGATTTGCATCAAGAAACTTATATTACTCGTTCAAGAACGGTCGGTCAGTTTCTTAATGAAAACAATATTGAGATAAAAGAAAATGAGAGAGTATTCCCGGAAAAAGACCATATGCTTTTGAGAAATACGGTTATCAGAGTCTATTCTCCGGTAACAGTTATGGTAATTGATGACGATGTAGCAACAAATTATAGTACAACTATGCAGACAGTTGAAGAATTTTTAAAAGAAGCAAAGATTTCTGTTTCTGCTGACGATTCTATTTCTGTTGAAGATGATGATGAGATATTTGACGGAGAAATTATTGTTATTACAAGGGCAAAGAAAGTTACATTTATAGACGGAAACAAGTTGTACTCCATAAAGACTTGTCTTAAAACCGTAGGGGAAGCGGCAGCCCTTATCGAGAGCGACATTGACGAAGACGATTATATGTTACCGTCCGAAGAAACAAAAATTTTAAACGGTATGACGATAGAAATAGTCAGAGTAACTAAGAGCAATACGATAAAGACGGTTGCTGTTCCTTACGGTACCGATTATATCGAAACGGACGAACTTCCTTACGGGGAAGAAAGAAAACTTAGCGATGGAATAAACGGCGAAGCTGTACAGACTATCGAAGTTAAGTTTGAAAACGGAATTCAAACAGATGAGAAGTTTATATCTCAACAAGTGGTAAAAGAGCCTGTAAATGAAGTTTATTTGATTGGAACTTATGTTGAACCTAATGTTAAAGTTACGGCGACAGGAGAAACTTTTAAGTACAAAAAAGTTATAACTTGCTCAGCAACTGCTTACGACGCTTCACCTGCTTCTAATGGAAAGTGGGCGGGAAAGTCAGCCACGGGACTACCTCTTGAAAAGGGAATGGTGGCAGTTGACCCGAAAGTTATTCCTATGTATTCAAAACTTTATATCGAATCGGAAGACGGTACATCTTGGACATACGGATACGGTGTGGCAGGTGATACAGGCGGAGCAATTAAAGGAAATAAAGTTGACTTGTTTTTCTACACAAGTACGGAAACAAAAAATTTCGGCAGAAGAAAATGTAATGTTTATGTTCTTGAATAATTAATGAATATGGTATATAATTACCCCCGGTTGGGGGTAATTTTTTATGTATGAACTTACAAATCCTGAAGCAATTAAATATTTGTGCAAAAAATACGGGTTCACATTTTCAAAAGGGATGGGACAAAACTTTATTATAAATCCCGAAGTTCCTTATGCAATGAGTGAGTCTGTCTGTGAAAGTGCAGAAGGGATAATTGAGATAGGTGCAGGTTTCGGAACACTTACCGCTTCACTTGCATCAAAGGCAAAAAAGGTTGTGGCAATAGAACTTGACACACGGTTAGAACCGGTTTTGCAAGAAACATTAGCCGGGTATGACAATGTGAAAATAATATGGGCAGATGCTATGAAAACAGACCTTAAAAGACTGATAGAAGAGGAGTTTCCAAATATGAAGGTGTCGGTTGCGGCAAATTTGCCATATTATATAACGACACCTATGATAATGTATCTTTTAGAGAGCAGAATTCCTTTTGAAAAGATAACGGTTATGATACAAAAAGAAGTGGCAGAACGGTTAAATTCAGATGAAAAAGGCAAAGATTACGGTGCAATAAGTGTCAGCGTCAGATATTTCAGCGAACCAAAAATACTCATGAATGTCAGTGCAAAAGACTTTATCCCCATTCCTAAGGTAGACAGTTGTGTTATTGAAATGACTCTTTTAAAGAAACCGAGAGTAGAAGTTTATGACGAAAAGATGTTTTTTAAAGTAGTAAAAGCATCTTTTGCACAACGGAGAAAAACGCTTAAAAACGGACTTGCAAACAGTAACCTTTTTGATAGCGAATCAATAAATAAGGCAATAGAAATGCTCCAAAGAGGCGATAAAATAAGAGGAGAAGCACTCTCTATTGATGAATTTGCAAAATTAAGTAACTTTTTATCGAAAAAATAAAAAAATACTGTACAAAATATTTTGTTTGTGTTAAAATGTTATAATGTAAATTGTGGTGTTAGGAGGATAAAACCATGACAAATAATAAAAAAGCATTAAATTGGATTAATGAAATGGTTTCCTTAACCCAACCTGATAAAGTGGTATGGATTGATGGAAGCAAGAAACAACTTGACGAGCTTTCCGCTCAGGCAGTATCAACCGGTGAATTCATCAAATTAAATGAAGAAAAATTACCGGGATGTTATCTTCACCGCACGAAGCCTAATGATGTTGCTCGTGTTGAAGGTCGTACATTTATTTGTACAACAAAGAAAGAAGATGCAGGCCCTACAAATAACTGGATGGACCCTAAGGAAATGCACGCAAAACTTGATAAACTTTACGAAGGCAGCATGAAGGGAAGAACAATGTATGTTATTCCTTACATTATGGGACCTGCTTCGTCTCCGTTTGCAAAAGTCGGCATTGAACTTACAGACAGCATCTATGTTGTTAAAAATATGTCAATTATGACTCGTGCAGGACAAATTGCGATTGACGAGTTAGGAGAGGACGGCGATTTCGTTAAAGGTCTTCACGCAAGTAAGGATATTGACGAAGAAAACCGCTACATTGTTCAGTTCCCGGAAGAAAACTCTATTTGCAGTGTAAACTCTGCATACGGCGGAAATGTTCTTTTGGGTAAAAAGTGCTTTGCACTCAGAATTGCAAGTTTCCTCGGACATAAAGAAGGATGGATGGCAGAGCATATGCTTATACTCGGTCTCCAAAATCCTAAGGGTGAAATCAAGTATGTTGCAGCAGCATTCCCGAGTGCTTGCGGTAAGACAAACCTTGCAATGCTTATTCCGCCGGAGATACTCAAAGGTTATAAGGTCTGGACAGTCGGCGATGATATTGCATGGCTCAGAATAGGCGAAGATGGTCGCCTTTGGGCAATAAACCCGGAAGCAGGATTTTTTGGCGTTGCTCCCGGAACAAGTTCAAAGACAAACCCGAATGCTTTGGCTACAACACAGGCGGATACAATATTTACAAATGTGTTGCTTCGTGAAGATAATACTGTATGGTGGGAAGGCCTTGACGGCGAAGTTCCAGAAAAGGGTATTGATTGGAAAGGCAATCCTTGGACAAAGGATTGCGGCGAAAAGGGTGCTCATCCTAACAGCCGTTTCACCGCTCCCGCAAAGCGTTGCCCCTGCATAAGCAGTGAATTTGAAAATCCTAATGGCGTTCCGATCAGTGCAATTATATTCGGCGGTCGCCGTGCAAAGACGGCTCCGCTTGTATATCAGTCATTTGATTGGAAGCACGGCGTATTTGTCGGTGCTACAATGGCAAGTGAAACAACTGCCGCAGCATCAGGTGCGGTTGGCGTTGTAAGAAGAGATCCTATGGCAATGATTCCGTTCTGCGGATACAATATGGGCGATTATTTCGCACATTGGCTTGAAATGGGCGAAAAAATTCCGAACGCTCCGAAGATTTTCCATGTTAACTGGTTCAGACTTGACGAAAACGGCAAGTTTATGTGGCCCGGATATGGCGATAATCTTAGAGTTCTTAACTGGATTATTGACCGTTGCGAAGGCAAAGTCGGTGCAAAAGAAACAGCAATCGGTTATCTTCCGAATCCGGAAGACATCAATATTGAAGGACTTGATGTATCTAAGGAAACACTTGAAGAACTTCTCAGCGTAGACAAGAATGTTTGGCTTAATGAAACCGAAGGAATCGAAGAATTCTTCAAGAAATTTGACCGTCTTCCTGCTGAAATCAGAAACCAACTTGAAAATCTTAAAAATCGCCTTGCAAAGTAATAATTTCTGTGATAAAATCATAGAAAATTGTGGGGGAGTAATTGCCACTTAGGTGGTTGATATGCCAACATACCTGCCTGTATCGGCATGGTGTATCATTAAAAATGAGACTCATGGATAGTTAACTACCCATGAGTCTTTTGTATTATGGAGGAAGTTATGGAGATATTTTTGGCAATACTTATTTTTGCGGTAGGAATAGTATTTATAGTAAAAGGCGGAGATTGGTTTGTTGATGCTTCGGCATGGATGGCGGAGGTGTCGGGTATACCAAAGGTCATAGTCGGGGCGACAGTTGTAAGCCTTGCTACAACACTTCCGGAAATCATTGTATCGCTTTTGGCAGCGTTTCAGGGACTTCCGGATATGGCGTTTGGCAATGCAATAGGTTCGGTTACGGCAAACACGGGAATTATTATGGCTATTTCTGCGGTATGCCTTCCGTTTGTTATCGAGAGAAAGAATTATTCGGCAAAAGGTATATTGATGCTGAGTGCCATAGGAACACTTTTTTTGTTTTCGTTTTTCTCTTATGATAAAATATTAGAAACTGGTTCTCTTCCGCTAATCGGAAGCATCATTTTATTACTGATTTTTGCAATTTTTATCTATGAAAATGTAGCATCGGCAAAGAAAAATGCAATCAAATCGGAGAGAGAAACTCCGGATAAAAAAGAAATATGGTCAAATGTAATAAAGTTTATTTTCGGAACGGTAGGAATTGTTTGGGGTGCTAATATATTAGTCGATAAGGGACAATTTTTGGCTTTGAAACTCGGAATTCCGGAGGCAATAATAGGTGTTACGGTAATTGCAATAGGAACATCACTCCCGGAACTTGTAACAACCATAACTTCTATCACAAAAAAACAGTCTTCACTCGGTGTAGGAAACATAATAGGTGCAAATATCATAGATACTACCCTTATTTTGCCTCTCTGCGGTCTTATTAACAAAAAACCGCTTCCAATATCAAAACAAGGCATTTATCTTGACACACCGTCTTGTCTTGTGATAACATTAATTGCGATAGTTCCTATGCTTATTTCTTCAAAATTAAAGAGATGGCAAGGAGTAACGATGCTTTTGATGTATGGGGTATATTTAACAGTTATGCTTAAATTCTTTATGGTATAAATTAAAAATATGGAGGGTTTTCAAATGACAAAAAACACTAACACTGCAAGGCTTGTACTGCTTGCAATACTTTCCGCAGTTATTGTTGTGTTTACTGTTGTACCGTATTTCGGTTATATTAACTACGGCTTAATTGAGATTACAACAATTCATATAGTTGTAATTTTGGGTGCAACTATTCTGGGAGTTAAAAACGGAGGAGTATTGGGTTTGGTGTGGGGAGTAACATGCATGATTCGAGCCTTTACAAATCCTCTTTGGATAGCCTTTACAAATCCTCTTATTTCTGTTCTTCCCCGAATACTGGTCGGAATAATTGCAGGAGCAATTTTTAAGGCTCTTTCGAGGACAAGCATAAGTGATGTGTTAAAAGCGGGAATTACTGCGTGCATAGGCACACTTTCAAATACCGTTTTGGTACTTGGCTCTTACTACATATTCGGAGGAATGTTTGAAAGCTACAAGGCGGTTTATGACCTTTTTAAAACAATAATTACAACACTTATAGGAATAAACGGAGTAATCGAACTTATAGGAGCAATAGTTTTAGTTCCTATTCTTTATAAAACAGTTAAAAAGGCGGCGAGGGTGTAGTGTGTTTTGTCGGTGTTGATATGGGCTCGTCGTCAACAAAACTCGTACTTAAAGAAGATGCCAACTTCATTGACTTTTTGTGTATAGATGCAACTAATTCAAAAGAAAAGTTAGAGCAACATATAGAAAGTATGCTTGTGAAGAATTCAATAAAAAAAGAAAAACTTAAAAAAGTTTTTCTCACGGGTATTAATTCGCTAAATATAAACGGAAATTTGCTCGATACAGAAACCGTAAAGGTTAGTGAATTTGAAGCAGTGGGCAGAGGTGCATTATATTTGTCAAACCTATCCGAGGCAATAGTGTTAAGCCTTGGGACGGGAACGGCTTATATTTACGCAAAAGACGATAAGTTTTTACATCTCGGAGGGCTTTCTTTGGGTGGAGGAACCGTAATGGGACTTGGAAAAGCTTTATTAGATGCACAGAGTTTTTCTCAAATCAGCATGCTTTCTCAAAAAGGCAGAATTGAAAATGTTGACCTTTTAATAAAGGATGTTATAGACGGCACGGTTTCAAATTTATGGCCCGATACATCGGTTTCGTTCTTTGGCGGGCTTAAAGAAGATGCAAGTAAAGAAGATATGGCACTCGGAATTTTTAATTTGGTAATTCAATCGGTTTCCATGTCGGCTGTTTTTACCGCACGACAGAAAAATACCAAAAACATTGTTGTACTGGGTTCTCTTACTAACTATATAAGGTTTGATGAGATACTAAACTCTATCAAAAAACTCTGTGATAACAAATTTATCATTCCGAAAAATGCTGCTTTTGCGGGAGCAATCGGAGCAGTAATGAAATCATAAACAATTATATTAAAAAACAGCATAAAAAAGCACCCATCGGGTGCTTTTTTATGCTGTTTCTATGTTGGCGGCATCGGACAGATTAAACATCTCAATTGCCATGTCTTTTAATTTGAATTTTTGAATTTTACCGCTTGCAGTCATCGGGAAAGAATCTACGATTGCTACATAACTCGGTACTTTGTGCCTTGCCATGCGTTCGCTTACAAATTCTTTTACATCTTCTTCCGTCAAAGTCTCTCCCGGATTAGGTATGACAAACGCCGCAACCTCTTCGCCGTGCTTCAAACTCGGCACACCGACAATCTGAACATCTTGGACAGACGGGTTAGTATACAAAAGTTCTTCGATTTCCCGAGGATAGATATTCTCTCCGCCACGGATAATCATATCTTTTAAACGACCTGTTATTTTGTAATATCCGTCTTCATCAACAGTTGCCAAATCACCTGTATGAAGCCACCCGTCTTTATCTATTGCCAAAGCAGTTGCTTCGGGCATTTTGTAATACCCTTTCATAATATGGTAGCCTCTCGAACAAAATTCTCCGGTTTGATTCGGACCGAGAGTTTCACCTGTTTCCGGGTCAACGATTTTTGCCTCGGTACCGGGAAAAACTTTACCGACAGTATTGACCTTTCTTTCTATTGTGTCGTCAATAGTTGTCATTGTGCAACCCGGGGAAGCCTCTGTTTGACCGTAAACAATGACAATATCTTTCATTCCCATAAGGTCGATTGCTTGACGCATTCTTTCTATCGGGCAAGGCGAACCTGCCATAATTCCTTTATGAAGGTAAGGCATTTTATACTTATGAAAATCCGGATGGTCAAGCATAAATATAAACATTGTAGGGACACCGTGCAGAGCAGTGCAATTCTCATCTTGAATCGCCTGCATAACACGAGTCGGCGAGTAAACATCAATCAATACAATGGTTGTACAGTGTGTTACGCTTGCAATAGTTGCCAAAACCGCTCCGAAACAATGAAAAAGCGGAACACAAACCAACAGTCTGTCCTTTTCCGTGAATTGAAGTCCGTTACCGATATTAAGTCCGTTGTTTACTATATTGTAATGTGTAAGCATAACACCTTTGGGAAAACCTGTTGTTCCCGAAGTATACTGCATATTTACAACATCGTGAACATCAATGCTTTTTTGTATTTTGTCAAGTTCTTCATCCGAAACATCTTTACCAAAAAGTTCGATTTCCTTCCAGTTATAAACTCCGGGATATTCTTTTTCGTCAAGATAAATTACTCTCTTTAAAAATGGAAGTTTTTTAGAAGATAGTTCACCTTTTTTTGAATCGTAAAGTTCAGGACAAAGGTCATACAATATATCCATATAATTTGAACTTTTGACGCCTTCCATTAAAATCAGAGTGGAGGAGTCGGACTGTTTCATCAAATATTCAAGTTCAAAAATTTTATAATTGGTATTAACCGTAACAAGTGTTGCACCGATTTTTGCCGAGGCAAACATTGTTATAAGCCACTCGGGGTAGTTGGTAGCCCATATAGCAATATGGTCACCCTTTTTAATACCCATTTTGAGAAAGCCTTTGGCGGTGCGGCGACAAACTTCGTTAAATTCTTTGTATGTAAGTCTCAGACCGGTCTTTGGATAGACTATTGCTTCGGTATCCGGATGCTTAATTGCACAATCGTCCAAAAGGTCGCCGAGTGTCATATTAAGAAAGTCCATTTGTACACCTCCAAAAATAAACTTTTCAATTATAATAGCACTAAAAGACTACCTGTGTCAACATATTTGATGAAACGGCGACAAAAAACTCTTGCAATTTATATAAACTTGTTGTAAAATTAATATATTATTTATGGGAGGTATCAGTAAATATGAAAAAAATTTTTAGTTTAGTAGTTGTTCTTGCTCTTTGCGTAAGCCTTGCAGCTTGCACAACTCAAAGCGGAACGGTAAAAGATGCAGCGGAAAATCAAAAAACATACATAATTTATTCGGACAATTCATTTGCACCGTTTGAGTATTATGATGAAGAAGCAAAAGAATATGTCGGAGTTGATATGGATATTCTTGCTGCAATCGCAAAAGACCAAAACTTCAAGTACGAAGTTAAAAACGAAGGTTTTGACGCATCTATGGGTGCAGTTCAGTCCGGCCAGGCAGATGGTATGATTGCCGGTATGACAATAAACGAGAAGAGAAAAGAAACATTCGATTTCTCGGAAGGTTACTTTGAAGATGGTCAGATTTTAGTAGTTGCTGCGGGAAGTGATATTGATTCCGTTGATGCATTAAACGGCAAGAGCGTTGCAACAAAAATCGGCACAATGGGAACAGAATATGCTGAATCCGTAAAGGACGAGAAAGGATTTACTACTGTTTCTTATGAAGATTCCCCGACAATGTACACAGCAGTTATAAACGGTGCAAACGATGCTTGCTTTGAGGACCGCAGTGTTATCGGTTGGGCAATCACATCTGAAAACCTTGCACTTAAAACAGTAGGCGATGTTATTGCGCCTGCATATTACGGATTTGCGGTTAAGAAGGGTTCAAATCCCGAACTTATTGAAATGTTCAACAAAGGTCTTGCAAATATCAAGGCTTCCGGTGAATATGCGCAGATTCTTGCAAAATACGGTTATTAATAAATTATTAGGATAGATTAACGTGGATTTTTTTAGAGCATTTAAAGAGGCAACGCCGCTTTTAATAGAAGGTGTTCGCCTGACAATAGCGATATCTGTTATTTCACTTGCGATAGGTTTTGTAATAGGTCTTTTCACTTGCTTGATGAAAATTTCAAAGAGTAAGATACTTAACGCAATTGCAGGTGTGTATATTTGGGCGATTCGAGGAACGCCGATGATTGTTCAGGCGTTTATAGTATATTTCGGAATTCCTCAGGTTATACAGATATTTGCACCCGAATTTAGAATTAATCCGTTTACGGCAGGACTTATAACGCTTTCTATAAATGCGGGAGCGTATCTTGCCGAAATTTTCAGAAGCGGTATTCAAGCAGTCCCAAAAGGACAGTCCGAAGCTGCAAGAAGCCTTGGACTTACAAAAACACGCACAATGATAAAGGTTGTTTTACCTCAGGCATTTAAAATTGTCATTCCGTCTTTGGTGAATCAGTTTATTATCACAATAAAGGATACATCAATTCTTTCGGTCATCGGACTTGCGGATTTGGTTAACAGAGCAAAGATTTATGTGGGTAAGTCATATCTTTTCTTTGCGACTTACATAATGGTTGCGTGTTATTACTTGGTTGTAATATCTATTCTGATGTTAGTATCAAATTATTTGGAGAAGAAAGTCAACTGTGAAAGAAAAAAAAGTAGAAATTAAAGGTTTAAAAAAGAGTTTTCATCGTGAAGTTTTATCGGGCATAGATTTAGATGTTTACGAGGGCGAAGTTGTTTGCGTAATAGGACCGTCAGGTTCCGGCAAATCCACAATGCTTCGTTGCATCAACAAACTTGAAGAACCAACCGAGGGAACGATTGTTGTTGACGGTGTCGAAGTTACCAACAAAAAGATTAATATTGACAAAGTCAGAAGAAATATCGGAATGGTTTTTCAGCAGTTTAATCTGTTCCCGCATTTGACCGTCAAACAGAATGTTATGATGGCTCCCGTTGACACTAAGTTAATGACAAAATTGGAAGCGGAGGAAATGGCAATAAATCTTTTGCAAAGAGTAGGGCTTGAAGATAAACTTGATGAATATCCGCCGAGTTTGTCCGGAGGTCAGCAACAGAGAGTTGCGATTGCAAGAGCTTTGGCAATGAAACCCGACATTATGCTTTTTGATGAGCCTACTTCGGCACTTGACCCCGAAATGGTAGGTGAGGTTTTGCAGGTTATGAAAAAACTTGCAAACGAAGGCATGACAATGATTGTCGTAACGCATGAAATGGGATTTGCAAGAGAAGTTTCCGACAGGGTCATATTTATTGACGGCGGCGTTATTGTCGAAGAGGGAAATCCCGAGGAAGTTTTCACTGCTCCAAAAAATTCACGAACTATTGATTTCCTTAATAAGGTTTTATAAGGGTTTTAAAAAGAGGATGTAAAATTGTTTTTTTACATCCTTTTTTTCATTTTTTTGACAAATTGCAAAAAAATCCTTGTATGTTACAGAAAAATATGTTATAGTAATTATTTTTTATTTGACAATTCAAGCAAAAAGTGGTAGTATAAAGATGGCAACAGGTTTTTGCGGAGGTAATTGTATGTATAAAATTGGCGACAAAGTGGCTTTTCCAATGCACGGAGCGGGAATAATAGATGCCATTGAGGAGCAGGAAATTCTCGGTGTAGTAAAAAAATATTATGTCATGCGTTCGCCATTTGGTGATATGAAGATTATGATTCCGATGGATTCGGTATCTGAGGTTGGAGTTCGTGATGTAATCGGCAAAGAAGAGGCGGAGGAACTTATCAAATCTTTTGAATGCATGGAAGTAGAGGAAAATGCAAACTGGAACAAGCGTTACCGCGAGAATATGGTAAAAATCAAAAGCGGGGACATATTGGAGGTTGCATCTGTTGTAAAAGCACTTATGTTTCGTGATTTACAAAGAGGACTTTCAACAGGCGAGAGAAAAATGCTCACAAGTGCAAAACAAATCATTATAAGTGAAATAGTTCTTGCAACAGGTCTTAAAAACAGCGATATTGAGCAGAAACTCAAAGATATTGTCGTTTCACAGGCGGAGGTTGGCTGAAATGGTTTCGGTTATAGTTACAGCGGCAGGTAATTCGAGCAGAATGGGTATTGATAAGATGCTCATTGATTTTTTCGGGAAAACAACGCTTGAAAGAAGTATTGAACCGTTTGAAGAAACAGACGAAGTGTTTGAAATTATTGTAACGGCTAATGAAAAGAATATAGAAGAATATAATAAAATAATAAAACAGCACGGCTTTAATAAAGTTCGTGCTGTTCTAAAAGGTGGAAAAAATCGTACCGAAAGTGTTAAAAAAGCACTTGAAAATGTATCAAAAGATGCGAATTTTATAGCGGTACACGATGGAGCAAGACCTCTTATAGACAAAGAAACAATTAAAAAAGCGATAGACGAAGCAAAAAGATATGGAGCGGCGGCAGTCGGGGTCAGAGAAACAGAAACATTAAAAGAAATTGATAATGATATGTTTATCAAAAGAACAATAGACAGAGAAAATGTTTTAAGAATAAGAACTCCGCAGATTTTCAGAAAAGATATACTTTTAGAAGCCTATAAGGATTGCGAGAGTATGTCGGACGATTGTGCCTTGTGCGAGAAGAACGGCATAACAATCAAGGTTGTTGAGTGCAGCAGCACAAATATAAAACTTACAACAAAAGATGATATAGAAATGGTTAAAGCAATAATAAAGGGGCGTGAAAATGCGTGATAAGAGTTGGAATAGGCTGTGATACTCACGCACTTGCAGAGGGAAGAAAACTAATCTTGGGCGGAATAGAAATTCCGCACGACAAGGGACTTTTAGGACATTCCGATGCCGATGCTTTAATTCATGCCATAATTGATGCACTGTTTGGTGCATCGGCACTTGGTGATATCGGAAGCCATTATCCGGATACAAGTGATAAATACAAAGATATTTCAAGTGTCAGCCTTTTAGAAGATGCTAATGAACTTTTAAAAGAAAAAGGATACCGGATAGTGAATATAGATAGCATAATAATTGCACAGAAGCCTAAAATGGCACCGTTTATCCCTCTGATGCAAGAAAAAATTGCTTCGGTTTTGTCTATTGACAAAGAATTTGTAAGCATCAAGGCAAAAACAAATGAGAAATTGGGGTTTATCGGCAAAGAAGAAGGCATTGAAACCCGAGCAGTTGCTTTGATAGAAAAAATATAATATGTATAAAATAATCTCCAAAGGGTAGTTTATACTTTGGAGGTTTTTTTATGAAGCGTTTTTTTGTAATACTGTTTGCAATGCTTATGGTGGCGACTTTATTTATGGGTAGTGTTTGGGCATTGGGCATATATCAGGATTCAAATCGCAAAAAGAAGGAAGAGATACCTTTAGAAACACAAACTAATACAATAAAGGAAACAGCGGACAAAGAGAGGATGTTGGAAGAAACATCTGAAACTGTTGTAGGATTGTCTGCCACGACATATAAAGGAAGCCCTTTTCTGTCAAAACAAACAGAAATTATTGATATGGGGTCGGGGGTAATTGTAAGTGATGACGGATATATATTGACAAATATGCATGTTATTAAAAACAGTCCGAACAAGGTAAGCGTTACACTTAATTCAGGAGATACACTCACCGCAAGTATGGTGTGGGGCGATGAATTATTAGATATTGCAATAATAAAAATGAACGGCGAAAATTTCAGATATTCAAAATTAATCGAATCGAACTCACTTAATGTCGGAGATACGGTTTATGCCATAGGAAATCCGTTGGGAATGCAATTTGAAAGGACGATAACAAAGGGAATAATAAGTGCTGTTTCAAGAACTGTGGCGGTGGAAACAAACGGTGCAACAAATTATATAGAAGATTTAATTCAAACTGATGCTTCAATTAATCCGGGAAACAGTGGCGGACCTTTAATTAATGAAAACGGTGAAGTAGTAGGAATAAATACTGTAAAAATCACGACGGCAGAGGCATTGGGATTTGCCATTCCGTCAGATTTATATATTGCAATTTTGCAAAGAATAAAAAGAGAACCTGATTTCAAAATGCCGTATATAGGACTGCACGGATACACATCAAAGGAGGCAAAATATTTAAAAATAGGCAGTGGATTTACAAAAGGAATATATGTTTTTGAACTTGATGAGTATTCAGCAGGGTACAAGTCGGGAATAAAAAAAGGTGATATACTTGAAAGTATAGAAAATAATCAAATTAACTCTATGACAGATCTAAGAAAGGAACTTGTAAAACATTCGGTAGGTGATGAAATTGAAGTTTCAATAAAAAGAGGAAATGACAGTAAAGTAATTAAGGTAACATTGGGCGAAAAGTAAAAAACTTCTTTACTAAAAGTGTAAATTGTGCTATAATCTTCACAGAGGTGAAATATATGCCAAAAGCAGAAAACACTAAAGAAATCCTTACTTATAAGGGAAAACCGCTTGTAAGGAGAGGCAATACAATATATTACGGAAGCCTTGATGAAAAGTACATCATTGTATTTACTGTAAAATCGACAAAAATGGTTGAAGATCTTGAACTTTCGGACAATGTAACAATTGAACTTGTTATGAATAATGATAAGGCAAAGGTTATTAAAAAGGCAGAGAGAAACGGTTTGTATGCAGCACTTGATATTGCTGAATTTTGGCTTGAAGATGCGATTGAAAACGGCTGAAAAGAATGGTGAGTTAAAATGAGTCAATACTGGCAAAATCCACCAAATTATACACTTTTGGTGGATTTTTATGAGTTTACTATGACAAACGGATATTTCAAAAAGGGCATGGGAGAAAAATGTGTCTGCTTTGATATGTTTTTCAGAAATGTTCCTGATGGTGGCGGTGTTGCCATTATGGCAGGAACGGAGCAACTTGTGGAATATATCGAAAATCTTCATTTTGACGATGACGATATTGCTTTTTTAAGAAGCAAGAATATGTTTTGCGATGAGTTTTTGGAGTATCTTTCAAATTTTAGATTTGAGTGTGATGTTTGGGCAGTTCCGGAAGGAACGCCTGTTTTTGCGGGAGAGCCACTCGTAATCGTAAAGGGACCTGCAATTCAGGCACAGTTTATTGAAACTATGCTTCTGCTCACAATTAACCACCAAACGCTTATTGCTACAAAGGCAAACAGAATTGTTCGTGCCGCACAAGGCAGAGCAATTATGGAATTCGGTTCGAGAAGAGCCCACGGATATAACAGTGCAATTTTGGGTGCTCGTGCAGCGTATATTGCAGGATGTGCGGGTACCGCCTGTACTATTGCAGACAGTATGTACGGAATTCCTGCACTTGGGACGATGGCACACAGTTGGGTGCAACTTTTTGACAGCGAATATGAGGCGTTTAAGGCATATGCAGAAGTTTATCCCGATGATTGCACGCTTTTAATTGATACATACAATGTTTTAAAAAGCGGTCTTCCAAACGCAATTAAAGTCTTTGACGAGGTATTAAAGCCTATGGGGAAAAGACCAAAGGGCGTTAGAATTGACAGCGGAGATATAACATATTTAAGTAAGAAAATGCGTCAGATTTTAGACGATGCGGGTTACAGTGATTGCAAAATCGTTGTGTCTAATTCACTTGATGAATATATTATAAGAGATACTCTTATACAAGGTGCTTGTATAGATTCGTTCGGAGTGGGAGAAAGACTTATTACCGCTTCGAGTACACCTGTTTTCGGCGGAGTGTATAAACTTTCCGCAGTTGAAAAAGACGGAGAAATGATGCCGAAAATTAAAGTTAGCGAAAATGTGGAAAAAATTACTGTGCCGGGCTTTAAGCAGGTGTTCAGGCTTTACAGTAATGAAACAAATATGGCAATAGCCGATGTTATAACTTTGCACGATGAAGAAATTGATGAGAAAAAACCTTACGAACTCTTTGACCCGATAAGTACATGGAAGAGAAAAACCGTTGAGAATTTCACTGCAAAAAAACTCTTGGTAAGATTGTTTGAGAAAGGTAAACTTGTCTATGATCTTCCATCGCTTGAAAGTATAAAGGCAAAATGCGAAGAAGACCTTGAAACAATTTGGGACGAAGTAAAACGATTTGAAAATCCGCACAGATACTATGTAGATTTATCTAAACCGCTTTGGGATGTAAGGGATAATCTTTTGAACAGATATTCAAAATAGCATTATGAATGCTTAAAAAAAGGGATGTAAAAAAGTTATTTTTTACATCCCCTTTTTTCGGGCGACTAAAAAAGCGTGCAGATTGGACAAACTGAACCCGAAGGCGTACGAAAGTACTCCGAGAGGTGAAGTTTGTTCGTAGCAAAAAGAATAAAACTTTCAAAATTCGTTAAAAACGGATTTTTTCTTTATTTTGTTTGAAAAAATAAATCTTTTAATTTGTGATTGTATAAGTTTAATGTACTTTATGTGGTCGGTGCGTTTTTTTACAGCCCGTTAAATTAATGCGTTTCTTCGGTGGGTTATACTGTTTAATTCTTTAAAGAAATCGGAATTCACTTCGTTTAACGAATTTTCACTTATTCTGAATTCCCAGTTTTTCTCCGCTATCCCGGGAGTGTTTATCCTTGTATCACCGCCGTAACCAAAAATATCTTGAATAGGACAAATTGCAATGTTGGAAGGACTTGTAAAAATGGCACGGAGCATGGCGTGTACAGAGGGAGAGTCTTTGCCGCCGATTCCCCAATCGCCCGAAAATCCGCAGTAAGAAAGTGCGTATTTCCTGACATCATCAGACTGTTCCCAAAGCCAGCCCAATGTTGTGTTGTTATCGTGAGTTCCGGTGTAGGCGATGGAGTGTTTCGGATAATTGTGCGGAAGGTGGAGATTGTCCCCGTGTGAAGTAAAAGCAAACTGCAAAACTCTCATTCCGTAAAATCCCGTATCATTTAAAAGTTTTATAACATCATCATCAATGTCGCCAAGGTCTTCTGCTATTATAGGAACATCACCGAGTTCTTTTTTTACAGTATTGAAAAAGTCTATTCCCGCACCCTTTATCCATTTGCCTTCCTTCGCAGTTTTACCCTTTGGGATGGAAAAATAAGAAGAAAACGCCCTAAAATGGTCTATCCTTACTGCATCGAAAATACTAAGGTTAAACTTAATCCTATCTATCCACCAAGAATAGTTATCATCTTTAAGTTTTTTCCAATCATATAGCGGATTTCCCCAAAATTGACCGTCCTTACAGAAGTAATCCGGCGGAACTCCGGCACACTCCAACGGAAAACCCATACTGTCAAGTTTGAAGTATTTTTGATTTGCCCACACATCAACACTGTCTAATGTGGGATATATCGGCATATCTCCAATTACAGAAACACCGATTGAGTTTGCGTAATTCTTTAAGTCCAACCACTGAGAGAAGAACTCTTTTTGCAAAAAAGCGTAAAATAAAACTTCATCGTTAAGCCTTTCAAAGGCAGAGTTTACGGCTTTTAAATCAAATGAGCGAATTCCTTCTTCCCATTCATGCCAAGGTTTTTGATTATTCTCATCTTTAAGAACTGAAAAAAGAGCAAAGTTTTTGATATGCCGGTTTTTTTCCATAAAAGCGGATACTTCTTTTTTATCCTTTTCACCAAGACGGGAAAAAGCAACTTTTAAAAGCGGAATACGACTTTCTTTTAGCCATTTGTAATCACAAGAAGCAGAAGAAGATGTACTGTTTAGAAGTTCTTCATTACTTATAAGACCTTTCTTATTAAGAATTTCAAGGTCTATAAAAAACGGATTACCGGCAAAAGCACTTACACTTGCATAAGGAGAATTAAAAGAATCGCAAGGCGATAATGGGAGTACTTGCCATACAGAAAAACCCATTTCTTTTATCTTTTTACAAAACTCTTTTGCCTCTTTTGAAAATGAACCTATTCCGTATTTTCCGGGAAGAGAAAATACCGGCATTAATACACCGCTTGTTCTGTTAAACATACTGCACCTCTGATGTTTTTTTATAATTGTACCATTAAAATATAAAACTATAAATATATTTTTAAAAATTTTTATTGAAAAAATAAGGAAAAACATATATTCTATCTATGGTGAATGATATGTTTGAAAGAACAGAAGCACTTTTCGGTAAAGAAAATGTTGAAAAACTAAATAACAGCAATGTACTGCTATTCGGATTAGGCGGAGTAGGAGGAATTTGTGCAGAGGCACTTGTAAGAAGCGGAATAGGAAGAATTACGATTGTGGATTGTGATGTCATAGATGTAACAAATATAAATCGTCAGGTAATCGCTCTTTATAATAACATCGGCGAGGATAAAGTCATTGCAACGGAAAAACGACTTAAAGAAATTAACCCCGGCATTTTTGTAAATGCTAAAAAAGTGTTTGTTACCAAAGAAAATGCGGAGTTGTTTTTTGACGAAAATTATGACTATGTCGTTGATGCGATTGACAATGTAACGGCTAAACTTTCAATAATCGAAAATGCAAAAAAAAGAAACATTCCGATAATCTGTGCAATGGGAACAGCAAACAAAATTTATCCGGAACTTCTTGAAGTGTCTGACATCTTTAAAACGAGCGAATGCCCTCTTTGTAAAGTTATGAGGCACGAATTGAAGGAGCGGAAAATTAAAGATTTAAAGGTTGTGTTTTCAAAAGAAAAACCGATAAAGCCACTTTTAGGACACAAACTTTCAAGTTCGGCATTTGTTCCGCCGACAGCAGGACTTATTATTGCGGGAGAAGTAGTAAGAGATATCGTAAATGCATAAAAATCGCACGACAAAAGTCGTGCGATTTCTGCTTTCTTTTCGGTTGACAGTCAATTTCACAAGTCGTATAATATGTAATATAAAAACAAAAATGTAAATTTAAGGGAGTTGATTTAATGTATGGCACAACAGGTGATTTTCAACAAAAGGTAAGAAAACTCCTTGTAAGAAACAAGAGTTTGCTTGACATTTTAACAAAATTTCACATAACAAACGGAAGAGTAAACCGAAGCACCATAAAAGCCGCAACTGCGTGTGGCTGCATAAAAATAAATGCCCGTAAAAGTACGGACATCTTTAAATCAAACGGGAACGAAACTCAAATTGAAGGTGAACTGTGTGAAGATTGTAAAAATGCGATAAAAAGGGAAATAGGGGAGAATATTTTTTACCTTGCATCACTTTGCAACGCATTAGACATAGACCTGGATGAAATACTTCTTGAAGAAATATCTCGTGTTGATGCACTCGGAAAATATAACCTACGATAGTTTCTTAATCAGTCTTATAAGCATGGTAACTGCCTCGGCACGAGTTGCATTTTTCTTTGGAGCAAATGTGTTATCTCCCATGCCCTCTATAATTCCGAGGAAGTACGCATCTTTAACTCCTGTGTACGCCCAAGGACTTATTTCGTCAGTGTCATTAAAAGTGAGGTCTATATTTAATGGAGCATCGCCATTGTTTTTATAGTAGGCACGGACTACCATAAGGGCAATTTGCTCTCGGGTTATCGGACTGTTGGGGGCAAATGTATTATCGGACATACCAAGTGCAAAACCTTCTCTGACGGCAACTTCAATGGCGGAAGCATACCAGTCAGAGGATGAAACATCGCTAAAAGTACCGCTGTATGCCGAAGGGACCAGAGAAAAAATTCTTATTAAAAGGGCAGAGAATTCTGCTCGGCTAATGCTGTCATTGGGAGCAAATTCTGTTCTTGACCTGCCGTTTATGACACCTGCATTAAAAAGCGTTTTAATATTTTCTTCGCACCAGTGCCCGGTTATATCCAAAAACGGGCACTCTTTTTTTTCGTTTGAAAGAGAAACAAGCGTATATTTATCATATGGCACATTGCTTGTACTTGGCGGTGCCGATAAATCGGGAAAACTACCTTCTTTATGAACAATGTAAGGTGCAGAGCGAATAGGTTCAGAACTCAGTCCGGTTTTTTTACAAATAGGAGTTACCTCAAAAAGAACATACTGGCCAAGCATTTGTTCATTTAAATAAAGTATTGGTTGATTTTCAATTTCTATCGGTTCAAACGGTCCTGTTGGGGAAGAAGAGATATACCATCTTGTTATGCTTGCATTGTCGGACTCTAAATCCGTCATGTTATTAAGATATTGATAAGAACCGCTTACAGATTCATTTAAAACCGTATCGCCTATAATTTTTACATTATAGGCACCTAAAATAGCTTCTTTTATAGAAATATTGTCGAGAGAAATGTCAATGTTTCCGTTTTCGCTTTCAAAATAAAGCAATATGCTTCCTGTAATATTTTCATCAACAGAAAAAATTTCAAAGATGTTTCTGCCTTCATTTAAATATGCTTGACAAATCGGAACGCTATTGTCGGAATTAAACGCATCTTTAATAAAAGCGGTCATGGTTGTCGGACTTTCAACTGACAAAATGTCTAAGGAAAATATATAATTTTTTTGACCGATAAGATGCATATACGAATTTGAAAGTAAAATCGAGTAAAAATCATTGGAATTAATTAAAGCAAATTTTTTGGTTCCGTCATCAATTATATTTAAAGAAGACGGGTACGGCGTTGCCCAAACTTCGTTTACGCCTCGATTTTCAAAACTGCCGTCGCCAATGTATTCAAGACCAATTGCAATAGTCGATTCGCTAAATACGGAACTGTCATTTTTGAGTGATGCCCTAAAAGTATACATACCCTCATTTGCAGTTGGAGAAACAGTTATGAGAGAAGCGATTGGGTCAATTTCTATTCCGGGATTTTCTTCGGAGAGAGAAAAATCAAGGTCTTTAAAAATTTCCGTTCCGGAAAGGTCAAAAGTTTTTACGCCGAAAGGAACGGAATAACTTTGATTAGCAATGGACAGATTTCCGGGAACACTTAAAGAAATTCTTGAAACCTCCGATTCCCTTTTTGAAAGAGAAATATTTGAAAGGGCTATAAAATCCCCGTCCGGCGACAAAAAGTTAATTCTAATGTCATAGATTCCGCTGTTTTTGGGGGTGAAAGCGGTTTCAATAATACTTTGCTCCCCGACATTTTCAATATCCACATCAATTGTAGCATCGGAATTTACAACACTTGAAACAGAGAAATGGTCATCACTTGAAAAAACAGACGAAGCAATGCAGGAAAAGACATACATTTTTCCGCCTTCAAGATATGCCGAAAACCCGGAATTTAAAGTTGAAGGAACTGAGAGGAGTATTTTTTCCGTATCAATCTCATATTCTCCGCTCATTTTCCAACCGCTGCCTATACCAAATACAGAATTTTCAAATATGTTGTCGCTTAATGTTACCGTCAGTTTTGTACTTGTTACATTAATATAAGAAGGAGAATAACAAATTAAAGTGAGTTCGTCTCCTGCATGGGCATTTTTAGAAACTGTCAACATACCTTTTTCGGAGTCAAAACTAACCCCTTCGGGGAGAACACCGTCAGGTAGTATTGAGAGTGAAAATACAGTTGCTTCGTTTCCCGCAGAATCGTACATGATTGCGGAATACGAGTAAGTTTCGCTTCCTATCTCCGGAACATATACCGACTTTTGACCTGAAATTTTAATTCCTGCCGGAGTAAAAATATCTTCGGTAACAGAAATATTGTCAACAAAAACACCACTGTAAGCATTGCCTTCAATCAAAAAAGAAAACGAGTAATAGCCATTTTCGGGGACTACCAACGAAACTGATGCAGTTTCCCACGAAGAACCGACATTTTTTACTGTGATGAGGGCTTTGTGTGCGGAACGGGAAAGTGAAACGGATGAAATCGGATTTGATACACTTTCATGAGCTACATTTAGTGCAGATAAAGTTATTGTGTAGATTTTACCTGTGGAAAGGTAAAGAGTATTCAAATAATCAAGTTCGTGGAGTGAAGTTCCGTCAATACTGATTTCGCCGTATGGATTATTCAGGTAAAAAGAATTTCCGCCTTCAAATGAAATTGAAGAATCACTTATTCCGCCAAACCACATAGAAACATCTTGCGTTTCAAAGTCGCCGTTGTCAAAAGCACAGACATTAAAGGAAAAAACAGCACAAAAAATGAGCACCAAAACAAAAGCGTAAAAAAACTTTTTATTCAAGGCACTCACCTCCGCATCATTCCATTATGCAATATAATATCATATTTTTTTTGTTTTGTCCAGCATAGAAAAATACGATAAAAACATAATTATGTATTTTTAGTGTGGAGGACGCAACAAGGCTGTCGCCTTTTAAGGACGACAAGCTAAAAAGACTCTAAAATTCATACTTTGAGGCGTGTTTGTATAACATTTCAATGCCTACAAGCGTGTTAAAAACTTTTTCGGGCGGAATTCCTATTTTTGTGAAACGGAAACACCATCAATTTGACCGTCTGTGTTATTGTAAGAGTGATGAATATACTCAATTTTATTGGAATCGAGTATTCTCATTGCATTTGTTTTGACTTTATCATTTTTCATAGTATCACCAAACCGATTATAAGACTTTAAGAGAAAAGTGTCAACATAATGAGAATATAAAACAAACTTCCGTGCAAAATAGGAAAGAAAGGAAGTGCCAATTTGAAAAAAACACTGTTAGTCTTATTAGTTTTAATATTTTCTTTTAATATTTGCGTGTCGGCAGAACCTGTTGTTAACGCAAAATCGTCAATTCTTATGGAAGCGTCTACGGGAAGCATTCTGTACGAAAACAACGCAAATGAACAACTTCCGCCGGCAAGTGTTACAAAGATAATGACGGTTCTTTTGATAATGGAGGCATTGGAAAGAGGAGATATAACTTATGACACTGTTGTAACAGCCTCAGAAAGAGCAAAGAGCATGGGCGGAAGCACCATTTATTTGGACGCCGGAGAAAAAATGAGTGTAAAAGACCTCCTAAAAGGAATAACCGTTGCATCGGCAAATGATGCTTGCGTGGCAATGGGAGAATTTTTGGCAGGCAGCGAAGAAAACTTTGTCAATATGATGAATAACCGTGCAAGCGAACTCGGGATGCTGAATACTCATTTTGAAAACACCAACGGACTTGACAGCGATAATCACTATTCGTCTGCCTACGACATTGCGATTATGGCAAGGGAACTTTTAAAACACAAAGACATTTTTAACTTTACCACCATTTGGATGGACACATTAAGAGACGGAAAATTCCAACTGGCAAACACAAATAAACTCATAAGGTTTTATAAAGGTGCAAACGGCTTAAAAACAGGCTCTACAAGTAAGGCTCATTGTTGTCTTTGCGGAACAGCGGAAAGAGACGGAATGCAACTGATAGCAGTTGTACTTGCAAGTCCTAACTCAAAAGAAAGATTCAAGTCAGTATCTAATATGCTTGACTATGGGTTTGACAACTATTTTACAGTAGGAAATGAAGAAGAAAACAAGAAAGTATCCGAGGTAAAAGTTAAAAAAGGAAAGAAAGACTCGGTAGGAGCGGTTGTGAAAAACGGATACCGTGCAGTAATCAAAAAACAAGATAAAGAAAAAATCAACAAACAAGTAAGCATACAAGAGTGTGTAACCGCACCAATTAAAAAAGATGCAGAACTCGGTAAGATAACATATACACTTGAAGGCGAAATAATAGGGGAAACAACAGTTGTTGCAGAAGAAGATGTGCCTAAAAAGACACCGCTTGACTTTTTCTTTGACTTTGCAAGAGGAATTACGAGATAAGAATATCTCGTAATTTTTTCTTGACTAATATAAAAAAAGGTGTTAACATTACTACAAGAATGGGAAAAAATAATTAATCTTGATAGGTTGTGTTTATATGGCAGAAGAGAAAAATAACTATTATCCTTCAAATGACAGTTTAAAAGTAGAACAATCGGATATTTATCTTGAAGTGCTTATGACCATCAGAAATGTTATTTCTAAATGGTGGATTGTTGCGATATGTGCAGTAGCACTTGCTGTTATAGGACTTACATACGCTCGTATCATATATGTGCCGTCTTATACATCAAGAGCAAGTATGGCAATAAGCACGAAAAACAGCGAAAATACTCCCGGTGCTTACTACTATCAAACTACAACAGACTTTATGACTGCCGAATATCTTGCAAGTACTTACGGGTATATCATAACGAGCAGAGATGTCTTGCAGACAGTTGAAGATAAGACCGGGTATAAATCAACACAGTATACTGTTGCAACAAACCTTATTACAAAGACTAATATCATGGAAATGTCGGTAACATCACAAGATTACAGAATTTCATACGATGTTGCAAAGACTATTATCGATATAATTGAACCTGTTGCGGAAAAAGCTGTTTTGACAGGAAGTTTGTCAGTTTTGGAACAACCGACTTATGCGTTTAATTATGAAAAGAATTTACCGCTTCCAAACCCGAATACTAACAGTAAACTGTTTACGATTATCGGATTTTTGATTGGATTCGGAATTTCATTTGCAATACTTTTCTTAATGTATTATTTCAAGAATACCGTAAAGACAGCATCTTCGCTTCAATCATCTGCGAATTTGAACCTTATCGGCACTGTTCACCATGTAATAAAGCCTGTTAAAAAGCAAGCACTTAAAAAGACACCGCTTCTTCTTACGAACAAGAGATTGGATTCAACATTCATTGAAACATACAGAGCCATTCGTACAAAAATTGAAAATGTTTCAGCGAAAAAAGGCTATAAGACATTTATGATTGCATCGAGCCTTGAAAATGAAGGTAAAACAACGGTTGCGGTTAATATTGCAATAGCACTTGCACAGAACAACAAAAAAGTATTGTTTGTTGATGCTGACCTTAGAAAACCTGCGGTACATCTTATCTGCGATGTTGATATGGAAAAAAATAAAAACCGCAGAATTATCGATGTTCTTGAAGGCAGAATAAAAATAGAAGATGCAATAATTCACCAGGATGATATGAACCTTGACCTTTTGGTAAGCAGTTCACCGAGAAGAAATTCAAGTGAGCTTCTTTCAAACAGTCAGTTCAAAGAAATCCTTGAAAAAATGAAGGAAAAGTACGATTACATTATAGTAGATACTCCGCCTGCAAAACTTGTTGCAGATGCCATGGTACTTTCAAATATGGTTGATGCAACGGTTATGGTTGTCCGTCAGGATGTTGCGAAAGTTAAGGAAGTTGTTTCTGCAATAGAGGATTTGTCTCAGGGAAGTTCTGAAATAATCGGATTTATCTTTAATAATGTTGACTACGGCGGAATCTTACCAAGCACAAGATACTACTATCATAAAAAAGGTTACTACTATTCTTCCAGAGGTCATCGCGGTTACTATGGTTACTACGGTTATTACGGATATGGAGGTTCTCATCGCTCCAAAGAAGAAGCCGATGAAAAGGAGAACAAAAGTAAATGATGGGCAAATCGCTTAAAAACGAGGCCGGGTATATAGCCTCATATACAAAGCGAAATGCAGTTGAACTTATAGCCATAACTGTAATGGGGATTTTTTCTGCCGTTGCAGGTGTGGCTTTTGCATTGTTATCAAAAAAAATCGTAGACGGTTTTATGGGAAACAATGAAAGAATACTGTATTACGCAATCTCTATCGCTGTTTTGGGAGCCTTCATGATTTTGACAGAGTGCTACACATTGATTTTGTCTTCCAAGGTAAGCCTTAAAACAACAAATCAGATAAGACAGGAATTGTTTGAAAAACTGCTTGAAACTGAATGGAAAAGCACGAACAATTATCATAGTGGTGACCTTCTCAACAGACTCACAAGAGATTGTTCAAATGTTGTGTCGGGTGCGGTTGATTTTTTGCCTGTTGCAATTACGAGTGTAATTGAGGTTTTGCTTTCATTTTCGATTTTAGTGTATTATGATTGGACGATAGCGATTTTGACGGTGGCACTTCTGCCGATACTTGTCTTGGTTTCCGGTTCGGTTACAAAAAGAATCAGAAAATACAATGAAAAAAACTATAAATTATACGGAAAAAATCAAAGTTTTTTGCAGGAATCACTTCAAAACCTTCTGGTAATAAAGACTTTTTCGGTATCGGAAAGAATTGCCGCTGCATTTAAAGACATTCAATCAGAGTATTATGATTCATCGCTTTCGCAGACGAAGTACACAACAGTTGCAAGAGCGGTTTTAAATGCCGTTTATCAGTTTATGGCACTTTTAATATTCGGTTGGTGCGTATTCAGATTTTATGATGGCGGAATCACAAGTGCGATAGGAACACTTGTAATGTTGTTTCAACTCATAAGCCGTGTTCAAGCACCTGCAAAAAAGGTACTCTCTATGATTCCGAACGGGGTAGGGGCATTAACATCGTCAAAAAGATTGCTTGAAATCATTGACTTGCCGGAAGAAAATGTTTTTTTGGACAGAAAAGTTGTTTCTTTAACGGAAAGTGATAAAAACATCGGCGTTTCAATAAAGAATGTAAGCTTTTCGTACGAGAAAGACAAAAAAGTTTTAAATAATTTGAATATAGAAATTGAAAGCGGGAAGAAAACCGCAATAGTAGGACCATCGGGCGAAGGAAAGACAACTCTAATAAGGCTTCTTTTAGGACTTATTACCCCGGACGAGGGAGAAATAAGGTTAGATTGTGAGGAAAATATCACAGTTGGTGCAAAAACGAGAATGCTTTTCGGATATGTTCCACAGGGAAACACGCTTTTTTCGGGTACAATAAGGGAAAATCTTTTGCAAGGAAACCCTGCCGCAGACGATGAAATGCTTAAAGAGGCACTTATGGCTTCAAATGCGGAGTTTGTGTTTGAATTAAAAGGCGGATTAGACAGCGTAATAGGTGAAAGAGCGACAGGACTTAGCGAAGGACAGGCACAAAGAATTGCAATAGCAAGAGCACTCATAAGAAATGCCAAGATACTTATTCTTGACGAGGCGACATCGGCGCTTGACAGCAATACTGAAAAGCGAGTATTGGAAGGAATAGAAAAAATGTACGGGAAAAAGACTATACTTATGATTACACACCGAGAGCAGACTGCAAAAATGTGTGATAATATGTACAGCATATAAGGAGATAAGATGCGAGATTACAACCAAGAAGTAAAAAACAGAGTTTTATATATACGAGAAATTATAGAAAAAAGCGGAGCAGAGGGAATTGTATTTGGAAATAGCGGCGGAAAGGATTGCACGCTGGCGGGCATTTTATGTAAAATGGCGTGTGATAATACAGTAAGTGTTATGCTTCCGTGTCAATCCAAGCAAAACTTTGGTTCGGACATTGACGATGCAAAAAAAGTCTGTGAAAAGTTTAATATAGAGAACCGTATGGTTGATTTAAGTAATGTAAAAGAGTCTTTAATAAAAGCATTGGAAGGGAAAACCGAATTAAATAATAATGCACTTACAAATATGGCACCAAGACTCAGAATGACAACACTTTACTCAATAGGAGCATCGGAGAACAGACTTGTTGCAGGAACAGGTAACAAAAGCGAGTATTATATGGGGTATTTTACAAAGTGGGGCGATGGTGCGTACGACTTTAACCCTATTGCAGACCTTACTGTTACGGAAGTTTATGAGTTTTTAAAATTTTTAAAAGTACCGGAAACAATAATAAATAAAGCACCGTCAGCGGGACTTTTTGAAGGACAAACGGACGAAAAGGAAATGGGGGTAACTTACCCGGCTATTGATATGCATATTCTTTTCGGAAAATCAAATGAAAAAGATAAAAAAATTATTGAAAGATACCATAGCGTTAGCGAACATAAGAGAAAAATGCCGCCAAGATACGGAGAATGACATAAATGGATACGAAAATTATAAAAGTAAATCCGGAAACAGTAGATAAAAATTTATTAAAAGATGCAGGAGATATAATAAGACGAGGCGGGCTTGTGGCGTTTCCTACCGAAACAGTTTACGGACTTGGAGCGGATGCCTTTAATCCCGAAGCGGTAAAAAGTATTTTTGCCGCAAAAGGAAGACCTTGCGACAACCCCCTTATTGCACATATCGCAACAATCGGCGATGTGGAAATGTTGGTACGAGAGTTCCCGCAAAAAGCAATCAGTTTGGCACAAGCATTTTGGGGCGGACCGCTCACTATGATTATGAAAAAAAGAAGTTCTGTTCCGGATGTCGTAACCGCATCTTTGGATACGGTTGCGGTAAGGCTTCCGAGCCACAGCGTAGCAAACGCACTTATTACGGAGTCAAAAACTCCTATCGCCGCACCGAGTGCAAATATTTCCGGAAAACCGAGTCCAACCGTAGCAGAGCATGTAATTTGCGATATGCAAGGGAAAATTGATATGATAATTGACGGCGGTAAAAGTATGATAGGTCTTGAATCCACCGTTATTGATATGACACAAGATGTCCCCACAATTCTCAGACCGGGAGGAATTTCTCTTGAAGAAATACGAGAGGTTATTGGCGATGCCGAGTATGGCGGATTTTCTTCCGATGCTCCGAAATGTCCGGGAATGAAATATACCCATTACAGTCCCGATGCAGAAGTAATTTTGTACGAGGATTTTAAAAATATAGATACAAAAGGCTTTAAAAAACCTTGTCTCATCACATTTAACGCCGAAAAAGACGAAAGATTTCCTTTAATGTACAGTGCAGGCGAGAGTAAAGAAGAATACGGAGCAAGGCTCTTTTATTTGCTCAGAAAGGCAGACTTAGACGGAGCAGATGCAGTATTTGCTGTACTTCCGGATAAAAACGGCATTGGCGAAGCAATCAGAAATCGTCTTTTGAAATCTGCGGGAGGAAAAATAATTTGAAAGTTCTTTTTATTTGCACGGGAAACACTTGCAGAAGTCCTATGGCAGAAGCGTTTTATAATAATAAGTTAAATGGAGCGATTTCTGCCGGACTTTCCGTGTATGAACCGTCATTAGCCTCGGAAAACGCAATAATTACCATGGAAAAATTCGGAATAGATATAAGAAAGCACCGTTCAAAGCAACTTACTTATAAAATGACGGAAGAAAGCGATTTAATTCTTACAATGACCGAAAGACAAAAAGATTTTATATTGTCTGTCGATGAAACAATTTCAAAAAAAACATTCACACTGTGCGAATATACAGGATTTGACAAAGATATACAAGACCCTTTCGGAATGGGTTTGGATGAATATTTTAAATGTGCCGAAAATATAAAAAAGTGTGTTGATAAACTTACACACATTAGTGTACGGAAAACCATCCCACAAGATATTGAAGAAATAATTGATGTTGAAAGAAAAACAAAAGCAGTTACTTGGAATGAAACGATGCTTAAAGAAGAACTTAAAAATCCGGATTCTTATTACTTTTCTGCGGAACATTTAGGAAAAGTTATAGGATATGGCGGATTTAAGATGATTTTTGACGAAATACATATAATGACGGTTTCCGTCCTTGAAGATTACAGAAGATGCGGTATCGGAACTCGCATAATGAACGCTGTTGAAAACAGTGCAAGAGAGTTAAATGCAAAAAAGATTTTTCTTGATGTGAGAGAAAGTAACACTTGTGCAAAAATGTTGTACGACAAACTTGGATTTTCAACATGCGGAGTAAGAAAAAAATATTATTCCGACAATAACGAAAATGCAATAGTTATGACAAAGGATATAGGGTGAGAAAATGGACTTGATTTTGGGCATAGAAACATCGTGCGATGAAACGGCTGCATCGGTTGTAGCAGACGGAAGAAATGTTTTATCAAATATAATATACACGCAGATTAAGGAACACGAAAAATACGGTGGAGTGGTGCCTGAAATTGCGTCAAGAAGACATATCGAAAAAATTATAACCGTGATAGATTCGGCACTTAAAGAAGCAAATGTAACATTTTCGGATTTATCTGCAATTGCGGTAACCGATACGCCCGGTCTTATCGGTTCGCTTCTTGCGGGAGTTTCAACTGCAAAGGCTCTTTCTTATGCGGTAAAAAAACCGCTTGTCCCGGTAAATCACATTCATGCACATATTGCTGCTAACTATGTAACGAATAAAGATTTAAAACCGCCGTTTGTCTGTCTGGTTGCATCAGGCGGACACAGCCATATAATAAATGTGAAAAATTATTATGATTTTGAAACTCTTGGTCAGACGGAGGACGATGCACCGGGCGAAGCGTTTGACAAAGTGGCAAGAGTTTTGGGACTCGGATATCCCGGAGGGCCTAAGATAAGCAAGTTGGCACTTGAAGGAAATCCTGATGCCGTAAATTTTCCAAGACCGCACAACGACCTTGATTTCAGTTTCAGCGGACTTAAAACAGCGGTAATAAATTATGTTCACAAAAAAGAGCAAGCAAAAGAACCTATATCAAAGGCAGACATTTCAGCTTCATTTGAAGAAGCGGTTACCGATGTGTTGGTATCAAATACCATAGAAGCGTCAAAAAGGGTGAGTTGTAACAAAATTGCGATCGCAGGCGGGGTTAGTGCAAACAAAAAACTCAGAGAAAAAATGCAAAGAAAGGCGAAAGAAAACGGCATGGACTTCTTTTGCCCCGATCTCTTGTTATGTACCGATAACGCTGTTATGGTTGCCGGTGCCGGATATTTAAACTACAAAAAAGGAATTCTTGCCAAACTTGATTTAAATGCCACGGCAAATATTTCGTTTTAATTCAAGAAAATTTATTAACAAAAAATTAAATGTTTTTTTCTAAATATTATGCTTGACATATTTTAAATTATAATTTATACTATTTGTATATTGAATTTTTATAACTTTCCTAAAAGAAAGGGGAAAATTAAATGTTAAAGAATTTAACGAAAAGAGCATTGTCATTGATGCTCGCATTAGTCTTTGCATTGTCGCTTTTCGGCATTTCGGCGTTTGCTTTGCCGGAAGAACAGTTCAATGCACAGGTTAATATTGTAAAGGGGAAAATTACGGGAGGACTTGACATAATGAAGGCTGCTATTGATTTGCAGCCGACATCGGCAACAGCAGTAACAAATCTCCAGATCAAAGACTCAACATCGACAAATTATTCTACATCAAATGATGTAACGATTAAGAAGTCGGCATCAGCAAAGTATGATACAAAGATTACATTTAATGTAAGCAATGTTGAGAGCGTATGCAATCAGATTAAGAGTTTTGCAAGCACAGGATTTAATGCAACACAGGTTGCTTTTGCAGGTCTTGATATGGATGGTGCTAACAGATACATTAGTTTCAGCAGTTACATTGACCTTTACCGTTCGCCTGTTACTGCAACATTCTATGTTACTCTTGCATTGGCAGAGCCGAATGAATCAATTGACTTAAAGATTGGTAATCTTCAAGTAACAGGTCAGTACAGTTCGTTTGATTACGATGTTGAAGAGCGTACAAAAGATAAAATTGTTATTAAGTTTACTTCTAAGCCCGGCGTTACAGGAGCATCGTTTGTAGTTCCAACTCCTGTTATTGAACTTACCGAGTCGGTGGCAACAATGCTCGTCGGAACAGCAAAACTTCAGGCAAGTATGACAGGTATAATTACTGTTCAAGGTATGCGTTGCGATAACATCACACTTGACGGCGTTGATGTAGAAGTTGCGGCAGAAGCTATTTCACAGGTAAATGCAGATCCTTATTACAATAACGCATTTTCAAGTGTGAACAGTCCCAACCTTTCTCTCGGAGATGAAAACGGTGATTCCGAAAAAGATTATTTCTACACTTGCAATATATACGCTCCTGTAGATAAGTGCGAAGTTTCACTTAGAGCAGGTGGCGGCGGTGACGGTGGCGGCGGCAATTACACACCTCCAACTCCGATAACACCTGTAACACCTGTAACACCTGTAACACCTGAGGAAAAAACACAGACAGTTAATGCATATATTAAGGACACGGATGGCAATGCATTCTCACTTTGGAAGTCTTATGATGCAGGTTCCGATTGGAAACTTCCTGTTGCACCTACAACAGAAACAACAAAGTTTGTAGGCTGGTTCTCTGATGATGCTTGCACAACAAGTGCAAACTTAGAAACACTTATTGCAAACGGCGGTAACATTTATGGTTACTATGACCTTGCAGACGGCGTAACAGAAGAAGATTCAAAAAAATCTACACTTTTCTATCAGGATGGTGCTTGGAGAAATACAGAGGTTCCGGAAATTCTCGAAAGTGATCACCATATCAGATACATCACAGGTTATGAAGATCCTACGGTTCGTCCGAATAACAACATTACAAGAGAAGAAATTGCAACAATCTTGTATCGTCTTATCACAGAAGATGTTCAGGATGAATATCCCGGAGTTGAAACTTCTTTCAGTGATGTAGCAAGTGATCGTTGGTCAGCAGTTTGCATAGATTATATCTGCAAACTCCAGCTTGTTGAAGGTTATGATGACGGCACATTCGGTGCTTCAAAACCGATTACGAGAGCAGAACTTGCAACAATCCTTTCTCGTATTCCGTACGAGGGTTCAAAACTCAGCAATGTTGGTTTCACAGATGTTGGCGGACACTGGGCAGAAGACGCTATCAAAGAAGTTGCATCTCGTGGTTGGATTACAGGTTATGACGATGGCTCGTTCCAAGCTGATGCTTTAATCACAAGAGCAGAAACAGTTACAATGATTAACAGAGTTCTCTTCCGTTACATTGATGATGAATCTGCATTACCGGATGAAACCAAGGAATGGGTCGATAATGTTAAGGGTGCTTGGTACTACTACGATATGAAAGAAGCATCTTCAGATGACCACGACTTCTCAGAAGAGCGTCGTAAAGGTTACCTTGAAAATTGGTTTGAAGATTAATCAATGAAGTTAAAAAGAGCCGAGTTTTACTCGGCTCTTTTTTGAAGTTTATTTACTAACGGAGAAACTTATGAAGGTAATAACAATAACGCTAAACCCTGCATTTGATTTGCATTGCAACTCAAAAAAGTTTGAAATGCATCGCGAAAATCTATTGGATATAACGAAGGTTGATGCAGGAGGCAAAGGAATAAATATTTCAAGAACGCTTACTGCGTTAGGGGTTTCCAATAAGGCATTTGTTGTATTGGGAAGTGTAAATAAAAGTGAGTTTTTGGATAAACTTAAAAGTTACAACATAAATATTGAAACTGTGGAAACACCCGGAAAAATAAGAGAAAATATAACCGTTCACGAAAACGGAAAAGAAACAAGACTCAGTTTTAAGGGCTTTGAAGCAGATGACAGTATAATTGACAAATTGGAAGAGAAAGTCATTAAAGAAATTGACAAAGAAAGTATTGTAACATTTACAGGCAGTATCCCAAAAGGGATAACAAAAAAGAGAATAATAGACTTTCTTTTACGAATAAAAGAGAAAGAATCAAAACTTGTTGTTGATTCAAAATCAATTTCATATGATGAATTGTTGACATTAAAACCTTGGCTAATAAAACCAAATGAAGAAGAGATAACAAGTTTAACCAAACGACAAGTAAAAACCGTGCAAGAGGCAATTTTGGAGTCAAAAAGGCTATTTGAATACGGAATTGAAAATCCGATTATAACTTTTGGCGAAAAAGGTTGTGTTTTTGCGACAAATGATGGGATATATGTTATAAAACCGCCCAAAACAGATGTTGTTTCAACAATTGGGGCGGGGGATAGTTTTATCGCGGGATTTATATCGGCGATTGTTAATGGAAATAATAAAACAGATGCCGTAAAATATGCGGTTGCTTCGGGAACTGCATCTTGCTTTAAAGAGGGTACAACACCTCCCGACAGAAATTTGCTAAATGATATCTTTAAGAAAGTGTCATTGACTAAGAAAATTAATTAAAAACATATAAAGTTTTCTGTGGTTCTGTCAATGTGCATTTCTAATTTTAACGGAAAAATTAAGTGTTAAACTATACTGTTTTTATTGATATGAACTGTTTTGGTGTATAAAAATTGCAGTAATTGATAAATTATATCAATTACTGCAATTTTTCTGGTGCGGATGACAGGACTTGAACCTGCACACCAATGGCACAAGAACCTAAATCTTGCGTGTCTGCCAATTCCACCACATCCGCATATAGAAAGGCAAACTCTCAGAGTTTGCCTTATAAGTTATATCAATCTTCGTTATAATCAAGATATCTCTTAAATACAACCTCCAAGATTTCGTCTCTTTCGACTTTAACGATAAGGCTTCTTGCTCCGTTATGGCTTGTAATATATGTCGGATCGCCTGACATAATGTAACCTACCAACTGATTTATCGGATTATAGCCCTTTTCTTTAAGCGATTCATAAACTGTGTCAATAATTTCTTCAATTTGAGAATCACGGTTTTTATTTATTTCAATTTTAGTAGTATGATTTGTCATATATTACACACCCTTTCCAAAGTATTATTCTTAAAACAAATAAATTTATGCCAAACAGATGAAAGAAGAAACTATATTTCCTTAATAAGCATATCCATATTGTAAAGACCTGCACTTTTACCTGTCAAGAACTTTGCGGCTCTGATTGCTCCGACCGCAAAAATCTCACGGCTCGAAGCAGAATGCTTAATCTCTATAATTTCGTCATTCCCTGCAAAAAGCATAGTGTGTTCACCAACTATTGTGCCGCCACGGACGGAATGAATACCAAGTTCGCTTTTTGCACGCTTTTTTCTGGCACTGTGTCGGTCATAGATGTATTCCTTCTTGTTTTTTGCGACTTCATTTACCGCATCTGCAATAGCGAGAGCGGTACCGCTCGGAGAATCAAGTTTTTGATTGTGATGTTTTTCTATTATTTCCATATCGTAACTGTCGCCCAGAACAGAAACGGCACGCCTTACAAGGTCAATCAAAAGATTTATCCCCAAAGACATATTGGCGGAGAAGAAAACAGGAATATTGACCGATGAAGAAACAAGTTTATCTTTTTGTTCATTTGAAAGACCGGTTGTACAAATGACTACGGGAGCGTTTTTCAGTTTAGCGTACTCGATAAGTTCGTCAAACGCAACGGCTGATGAAAAATCAACAATCACATCAAAATCTTCATTTACTTCGGCGAGAGTTTTATAAACCGGAAAGTCTGAGTAACTTTCGCCAAACGCATCAACTCCGCAAGAGACAATCATAGACTCATCATCTTGTAAAAGCCTTTCAATGGTGCGACCCATTTTGCCGCAACAACCATGCAAAAGCATTTTTATCATAAGTAATCACCTTCCTATATAAGTCCGTAGTTTTTCATAGCCGATTTAAGAACCTTTAAGTTTTCATCACTAATATCAATGAGTGGAGCACGGAGCGGTCCCATATCAAATCCGATAAGTTTAAGTGCTGCCTTTGCGGGGATCGGGTTTACTTCACAGAACAAAGCGTTAATAAGTTCGATTGATTCAAGTTGAAGTTTGGTTGCCTTTTTGTAATCTCCGTCAAGACAAGCCTTTATCATATCGTGAGTTTTTTGAGGAGCAACATTTGCCAATACCGATATAGAGCCCTTTGCACCGAGCGACATGATAGGAACATTCATATCATCATTTCCCGAATAAATGTCAATGTACTCTCCGCAAAGAGAAGCAATTTTTGCCGTAAGGGATATATTTCCGCTTGCTTCCTTAATTGCCACAATATTTTTGTGCTTTGAAAGTTCAAGCATTGTTTCGGGAGTGATGCAAAGACCGGTTCTTGAAGGAACATTGTATATAATCATCGGAATATTAACAGAATCCGCAATCATATTAAAATGATTGATAAGACCTCGTTGAGAAGTCTTGTTATAATAGGGAGTAACAAGTAAAAGTGCATCCGCACCGGCTTTTTCAGCCTCTTTGCTGAGCTGCATTCCATACAAAGTGTCGTTACTTCCTGTCCCTGCAATTACCGGAATTCTGCCGTTAACACATTTTACGGCAAATTCGATAACTTTTACATGTTCATCATGAGGCATTGTGCAGGGTTCACCCGTAGTACCGCAAACAACTATCGCATCAGTGTGATTTTCTATTTGAAATTCGATAAGTCTTTTAAATTCTTCATAATTTACGCCATTTTCCGTAAAAGGAGTACAAATAGCAACCGCACTACCTTCGAAAATAGTATTTTTCATTAATAAAACAGTCCTTTCATAAACAGACAAAATTACATTTCATAATCTATAAGTTTTTGAGCTATCTGAACAGCGTTTGTTGCTGCACCTTTTCTGATGTTATCCGCAACTACCCAAATGTTTACACCGCTTTCAACACTTTCATCACGGCGAATTCTTCCGACATAAGTTTCATCAGTACCTGCGGCGTCAAGAGCAAGAGGATAAACATTGTTTTCCACATCATCCTGAACAACCAAACCCGGAGCGTTTTTCAAGACTTCTTTGAGTTCATCTAAATCAAACTGCTTTTCAAACTCAATGTTAATTGACTCGGAGTGGCTGTTAAAAACAGGAACTCTAACTGTCGTAGCAGTAATTCTAAGCGAGTCGTCATGCAAAATCTTACGGGTTTCGTTAACCATTTTGATTTCTTCCTTTGTATAGCCGTTAGGAAGAAATACATCTATATGGGGAAGACAGTTACCTGCGATAGGATGCGGAAATTTTTTGGGAGCCTCGCCCTTTAATCCGTCTTCAAGGTCCTTCCAACCTGCAAGACCGGCACCCGATACAGCCTGGTATGTAGAATAAATAACTCTCTTGATTTTGTACTTATCGTGAAGAGGTTTAAGTGCAACCATTGCTTGAATGGTGGAACAGTTAGGATTTGCAATAATTCCTTTATTCTTTAAAATATCTTCGGGATTAACTTCGGGAACAACCAAAGGTACATCTTTGTCCATTCTCCATGCACTTGAATTGTCAATTACAACACAACCGCTCTTTGCAGCAATGGGAGCGAACTTTTCACTTGTAGAACCGCCTGCCGAAAAAAGAGCAATGTCAATTTTCCTGCCGGGTTTTGAAAATGATTCTTCCGTTAATTCTTCTATAATATAATCTTTTCCCATGAATTTCACTGTTTTACCGGCACTTTTTGCCGAAGCAAAGAGATAGTAGTTTTTTGCCGGAAGTTTTCTTTCTTCCAAAACTTTTAAAAAAGTTCTGCCAACCATACCTGTTGCACCAACAACAGCAATATTGTATTCTTTCATTTGATTCACACTCCAAAGGTTATCATAATATAACATATAATACCATTAAATACCCATGTATGTCAAATACAAAATCTGCTTATTTAATTATTTTTTTAAAGGAAAAACGAGATTTGTGTCGAAAGAAAATAAATAAGGTGATTTATGTATGAGAAAGATATTGCTACTTTCATTATTTATTGTATTCGTATTTGCATTTTCCGTGCATGGTGCTGCATACAAAGACACAATAAAGGTAGGACTTAAATTTTCACAAAATGCGGTTAACTCTGTTACAGTAACATCACTCAGCGGTGTGGATGTTTTTGACGGAGCGGGAGAACTTTTAGGGTTTTATCCGAGTGTTGTCATAAGTCGAAACGGCGGAGTATATGTAATAGACGAAAAAATACAGTGCAATTATGATGCAATTACCGTAATTCCAAAATCAAATTCCATAATGATTGACGGAAAAGAATACAGAGGAAGTTTGTTGCTTTCAAAGAATAACGACAGCACGATGAATGTTATAAATGTGGTAAATATAGATCAGTATCTTTACAGCGTTTTGGGAAAAGAAATGAGTCCGTCATTTCCGATTGAGGCATTAAAGGCTCAGGCAATTTGTGCAAGAAACTATGCCTTGTGTTCGGTCAGACATAAAGATTTAGGCTTTGATGTTTGTGCTACAACGGATTGCCAGACTTATGGCGGAGTTGCATCAGAGTCAAAAGAAACAATAAGGGCAGTTGACGAAACTTCGGGTGAAGTAGTGCTGTATGGCGGAAATATGGTTCAACTTTATTTCTATACCTCTGACGGAGGAACAACTGAAAGTTGTGAAAATGTTTGGTCAGCAAATCTTGGATATATAAAGGCAATAGAAGACCCTTATGAGGATCCGGCAAAGGCAACGAAATATTCATGGGAAGAAAAACTTACTTATGCACAAGTCGGAGAAAAACTTGCCCAAAAAGGGATCAATATCGGAACAGTAACAGACATAATAGTTGAAGAAGTAAGCGAAGCCGGAAGTGTTCTGAGGATAACTTTTGTCGGTGAAAACGGTACATATACCGCAAAAAAAGAAAATTGCCGGATTATACTATCACTTCCGAGCCAAAGATATACCGTTAAAAAAATCGGTGGCGGAGAAATCGTCTTTTACTCCGACAAAGGACAACTTCCGCAAGATTTTTCTGTAATTACCAAAGATGGAATAACAAAAAAAAGCGGTAATTATGTAATATCGGCAGACGGAATCTCACAAAGGATTTCACAGCAAAGCGGTGAAACATATTATCAAATAAACGGACATGGTTACGGTCACAGAATAGGTATGAGCCAGTGGGGAGCAAAAGGTATGGCGGAACAGGGCTTTTCATATCAAGACATTTTAAATTTCTATTATAACGACATAGAAATTGCATATTTTGAAACGGGGGTATAAAGACTGTGCGTACTGACGATTTTGATTATTATTTGCCTGAGAAACTTATAGCACAGACTCCGCTTTTGGACAGATCGGCATCAAGGATGATGACTCTTGACAGAAAAACGGGCGAGGTAACAGATGATGTGTTTAAAAATTTCCCCAATTTCCTCGAAAAAGGAGATTGCATTGTAATAAATGACACAAGGGTTATTCCGGCAAGACTTTACGGCACAAAAAAAGATAACGGCGGAAGTATAGAGTTTTTACTTTTAAAAAGGCGTACAAAAGATGAATGGGAAGTAATACTGAAACCGGGAAAAAGGGCAAAACAGGGTGCGGAATTTGAATTTGGCGGTAAACTTTTTGCGAAAGTTTTAGAGGTGTTGCCGGACGGAAACAGAGTAGTCAGATTCAGTTATGAGGGACTTTTTGAGAATGTATTGGAAGAACTCGGAGAGATGCCTCTTCCACACTATATAACAAAAAAACTTGAAGACAAAGAACGCTATCAAACCGTGTATGCGAAAAACGAAGGAAGTGCCGCCGCTCCTACGGCAGGACTTCATTTTACAAACGAAATACTGGAAGAAATACGAAAAAAAGGAGTTAATATTGCTCATGTAACTCTTCATGTCGGGCTCGGCACATTCCGACCCGTGAAAGTAGATGATGTTACCAAACATAAAATGCACAGCGAGTATTTCATAATAGATGAAGATTGTGCGGATATTATAAATACGACAAAAGAAAACGGTAAAAAAGTTGTTTGCATCGGCACTACAAGTTGCAGAGCCGTAGAAAGTGCGGTGGAAAACGGCAAAGTCGTTGCAACTGAAAAAGAAACCGACATTTTTATATATCCGGGATACGAATTTAAAGTAACAGACAGATTGCTTACAAATTTTCATCTTCCGAAATCCACACTTATAATGCTTGTCAGTGCACTTGCGGGAAAAGAAAATGTTTTAAACGCCTATAAGAAGGCGGTAGATTTGAATTATCGCTTTTTTAGTTTTGGCGATTGCATGTTCATAAAATAAGGAGAAACAGATGTTTACACTTTTAAAGACAGAAAACAGAGCCCGGCGAGGTGAATTTAAAACAGTACACGGAACGATACAAACTCCGGTTTTCATGAATGTGGGGACATCTGCCGCAATAAAGGGCGGAATTTCCTCAAAAGACCTTGAAGATGTGGGATGTCAGGTGGAACTTTCAAACACATACCACCTTCACATAAGACCGGGTGATAAACTTATACACGAAATGGGCGAACTCCATGAATTTATGAATTGGAATCGCCCCATTTTAACGGATAGTGGCGGATTTCAGGTGTTTTCTCTCG
>JAZLFH010000016.1:0-30969 GCA_045615705.1 Clostridia bacterium | reverse complement strand
GGCGACTAAAAAAGCGTGCAGAACGGACAAACTGAACCCGAAGGCGTACGAAGGTACTCCGAGAGGTGAAGTTTGTTCGTAGCATAAAGCATAAATTTTTAAAAATTCGTTTTTAACGAATTTTTTCTTTATTTTGTTTGAAAAAACAAATCTCTTAATCAGTAATTGTATTGTTTTAAAGTGCTTTATGCGGTCGGTGCGTTTTTTTAAAGCCCATTTTCATATGTTTTTCATATAATCAATATACTGCATAAAACCGATTCCCGCATCTTCCATTTGGTCATACAAATTCTTTTTTCGCTCAAACGAAAAATACCCATCATAACCACTGTCGATAAGCAGTGCCACCGCATCATTAATCGGGACATCTCCATTTCCGATAGGCACATACTTTACTTCTGCTCTTTGCTTTACCGCATCTTTAACATGAACATGCTTAATGTAATCTTTCAGATTATCATAAGTATATTCTGCACTTTCTCCGCCAAAGCGATAAGTATGATGTATATCCCAAAGGGCACCTACTCCGCCCTCGCATTTATCTAAGACATCATTGAGCCTTTTTGACTCGCAATACTCACCGTTTGTTTCCACAAGAATTGTTACGCCCTTTTCTTTGGCTTCCTTTCCAAGCGGTCTTAAACACTCCGTTATTTTTTTGTCATCAAGCCTTTTTGTAGGGGCACTTTGTGCCTCCGGCATAACCCTTATATACCTAACACCGAGTTTTTGCGCCAAATCAATGTATGCTCTTACTTCCTCAAAAAATCCTTCATCACCTATGATTGCACCACTTGAAAGGCACGGAATTTCAAGGTTTCGGCTTTTTAACATTTTTTTTGTTTCATCAATATTATCTTGCAAAAACGGCCTGAATTTTGGTGCATAGCGTTCTGTACCCAGCACTCTTACTTCTATTCCGTTATATCCTAAATCAGCAGCAGAAGATACGATGTCATTCCAAGACCAATTTGGACATCCTACCGTAGAAAAAGATAGTTTCATTTCTCTTTCCCTCTCAAAAATTAAATATTTGCTGAATAGTTTGGTGCCTCTTTTGTAATATAAACATCATGCGGATGGCTTTCTTTAAGCCCTGCACCTGTTATGCGAACAAACTTGCCTTTCTTTTGCAATGTCTTGATATCTTTTGCACCGCAGTATCCCATACCTGAGCGAAGTCCACCCAAAAGTTGATATACTGTGTCCGACAGAGCCCCTTTATAAGGTACCCGACCTTCAACACCTTCGGGAACAAGTTTTTTTGCATTCTCTTGGAAGTATCTGTCTTTGCTGCCCATTTCCATTGCTGCCAAAGAACCCATTCCACGATATACTTTAAATCTTCTGCCTTGGTAGATTTCTGTTTCACCGGGGCTTTCTTCACAGCCTGCAAAAAGTGAACCCATCATAATTACAGATGCACCTGCGGCAACCGCTTTTGTTATATCTCCCGAGTATTTTACACCTCCGTCTGCAATTACCGGAATGTTGTGCTTTTTCGCTTCTTCACAAGCATTCATTATTGCACTTACCTGAGGAACACCGATGCCCGCTACAACACGGGTTGTACAAATAGAACCGGGTCCAATACCCACTTTAATTGCACTTGCACCTGCACTTATTAAATCGTGTGCCGCCTCTCCGGTTGCAATATTTCCTGCAATTACATCAAGATCGGGGAATTTTGACTTAATCAGGTCTAAGCATTTTAAGATATTGTTGCTGTGACCGTGAGCGGAATCTAAAACTACGCAATCGACTTTTGCATCAACGAGTGCCTGTGCCCTGTCTAATACATCATTTGTAATTCCAAGTGCTGCTGCAACCAAAAGTCTTCCGCCCTTATCTCGTGCAGAGTTTGGATAACGAAGATTTTTCTCGATATCTTTAATAGTAATAAGTCCTTTTAAAATGCCGTTTTCATCTACAATAGGAAGTTTTTCTATCTTGTGTCTGCGGAGAATTTCCTGTGCCTCGTCAAGCGTTGTTCCGATTGGTGCAGTAATAAGATTGTCCCTTGTCATTACTTCACCTATCTTTTTTGAAAAATCAGTTTCAAAACGCATATCACGGTTTGTAAGTATGCCAATCAATTTCCCGTTTTCGGTAATCGGGACGCCTGAAATTTTATATTTTCCCATGAGTGCGTCTGCTTCACTAAGGCTGTGGTCTTTTGAAAGGTAGAATGGGTCAACTATAACTCCATGCTCGCTTCTTTTAACCTTATCAACCTCTGTTGCCTGTGCCTCAATAGACATATTTTTATGTATTACACCAATGCCGCCCTCTCTTGCGATAGCAATGGCAAGTGCTGATTCCGTAACTGTGTCCATGGCAGCACTCATAATGGGAATATTAAGTTCAATATTTTTTGTAAGGTTTGTGTGTAAGTCTATTTCTGATGGCAATACATCTGATTTTTGCGGAAGTAACAGCACATCATCAAATGTTAATCCTTCAAAAGCAATCTTGTCGTTCATAATAAACCTCCTAATTGTATTTCTATTAATATATCAAATACTTAACTTTTAGTCAAGTATTGATTTTCTTATTTATCCTATATTCTCCGGGAGTTTTCTGAAATTCTTTTTTAAATGTCTTTGTAAAAGTATCCTGACTGCAAAAACCCGATTCTTTTGCTATATCCGATATCTTCATATCCGTATTTTCAAGAAGTTTTGCCGAAAACGATAATCTTTTTTCGTTAATTAATGAGCCTATTGTAGTTTTTGTGTATTTTTTTACAAGTGCCGACAAAAACGATACCGAAAAGTTAAACTCATCTGCTATTTTCTGCCTGTTCAAATCTGCATCTTTATAGTTTTCATCTATATAAATGCATATTCTCTCCGCAATTTTATTTTTGGAAACTGTTTTCTTATTCTTTTCTATGTCGTTAATTCTTTCTGTAATTTCATTTTTTAAAGAGATTTCGTCATTTGCTTTTAGTTCCATTATTTCTTCCAAACTGTCTATTATGGAATGAATTCTACGAAGTTTTATCTCCGTAGGAGCATTTTCTACTCTGTCTTCAATCATTTCAAGTGCTATCTCACGAGCATAGTCGTAATCACTCAGATTGAGTGCATATATTAACTTTTGCGTATACTGATACTGAGTCATACTACCTCCTGCAGATATAAAAAAAGGGAAACCTGCAAGAGCAAGTTTCCCTTTTTAAGTTTTTAGCCGATTTCAGCAAAGTATTTGATAGTACGAACCATCTGGCTTGTGTAGGAGTTCTCGTTATCATACCAAGAAACAACCTGTACCTGATATGTGTCGTCATCAACCTTTGTAACCATTGTTTGTGTTGAATCAAAGATAGAACCGTATGTGCTTCCGATGATATCAGAAGATACGATAGGATCTGTGTTGTAAGCAAAAGATGCGGAAGATGCTTTCTTCATTGCTGCATTAATGCCGTCAACTGTAACATCTTTACCCTTTACAACTGCAACAAGGATTGTTGTAGAACCTGTGATAACAGGAACACGCTGTGCTGAACCGATAAGTTTTCCGTTAAGTTCCGGAATAACAAGACCGATAGCCTTTGCAGCACCTGTGCTGTTCGGAACGATATTGCTTGCACCTGCTCTTGCACGACGAAGGTCGCCTTTTCTGTGAGGACCGTCAAGAATCATCTGGTCGCCTGTGTAAGCATGAACTGTTGTCATGATACCGGAAGCGATAGGTGCATATTCGTTAAGAGCCTTAGCCATGGGAGCAAGACAATTTGTTGTGCAAGAAGCTGCAGAAATAATCTTGTCGTCCTTTGTAAGAGTTTTCTCGTTTACGCTGAATACGATTGTCGGAAGGTCATTTCCTGCCGGAGCAGAAATAACAACTTTCTTTGCACCTGCATCTATATGAGCCTGTGCTTTATCTTTTGATGCGAAGAATCCTGTGCATTCCAATACAACATCAACACCGAGTTTGCCCCAGGGAAGATTTGCAGGATCTTTTTCTGCAAGAATTTCAATTCTCTTGCCGTTTACTGTGATTGAAGTTTCGTCTGACTCGACTGTTCCGTTGTAACGACCCTGTGCTGTGTCATACTTTAACAAATGTGCGAGCATTTCAGGTTTTGTAAGATCGTTAATTGCAACGATTTCATAACCGTCTGCACCGAACATCTGACGGAACGCAAGGCGTCCGATTCTGCCGAAGCCATTGATAGCAACTTTTACTGCCATTTTAAAACATCTCCATTTTTAAAATATTTATTTAATTTAAAATTAAACTCAAATTATACTAATGCTCTTAATTACGGGCTTTTCTTCCGGTGTTTGACCGTCTCTTCTTACCGGAACTGTTGCAAGAGCATCTACTACAACCATTCCTTTTGTTACTTTCCCAAATGCGGCATACTGTCCGTCAAGGTGCGGAGCATCTTGATGCATAATGAAAAACTGACTTCCCGCACTGTCATAGTCCATTGCACGAGCCATGGAAATAACTCCTCGTTCGTGTTTTATGTCATTATTTACTCCGTTTGCCAAAAACTCTCCTTTTATATTATGACCCGGTCCGCCGGTTCCCGTTCCGAGCGGGCATCCGCCTTGAATCATAAAGCCCTCGATAATTCTGTGAAAAGTAAGTCCGTTATAAAAGCCGTCATTTACCAAATTTACAAAATTCTCTACGGTCTTCGGTGCCTTATCTTTATAAAGTTCAAGTTCAATCTCTCCGTAACCTTCGATTTCCATTTTTGCTTTAACTGTATCCATACTAACCTCTATTCCTGCGGTTTTTCCACGCCAAACTTAATTCTCATTTCCTTTAAATAATCCTCTTTTAAAACTACAAATGGATCAGAAAGCGTATTTTCCGCGACATAAGTATTTACATTTTCTTTATAGTCAACAAGTTTTACGGCAATTTTTTTCATATCACGAAGGGACATATCGGTTACTATATTATCCTCGATTATTCCGTATATATCTCCTATTTTTGCAACATTTGAAAGAGTAAACTTTTGTTTTGCAAACTCCCTCAAAAACGACTGCTGAACCTCAACTCTTTGAAGATCGCCTCTCGCATAACGGCGAAATCTTATGAGTTGTTCACACTGACTGCCGTTTAAGTGCTGATACCCTTTTTTAAGGTTAATGTTTAATCCCTGATATGGATCTTGATAGTACATATTCTGAGGAACATCGAAATCCACTCCGCCGAGAGCATCAACGCAATCACGAAGTGCACTCAAATGAATTACCGCAAAGTGATGTATCGGAATTCCCGTAAGTTCCTTTACCGTCTTTATAGCCCTTTCAACACCGCCGAGTGCGTGTGCCGCATTAATTTTATGCGACCTGCCGTTAAGAGTTACTTTTGTATCTCTCGGTATTGAAAGAATGTTAATCTCATCGTCTTCATTATCAACCTGACAAATCATAATGGTATCGGTAAGCTTATTCTGATTATCCGTCCCAAGCACCAATACATTTACCCTGTTCTTTTCCTTCGCATCAAGCGTGCCTTGGCTAAGTTCTACATTTCCGCTCTCTGTTCCAAACGGAGTATAGTAAAAATAAGCCAAACCCATTCCCGCTCCGATTGCACAAAAAACCAATATTATTGCTGAAACAACTTTAAGATATCTTTTTATATTCATATTTCATCCTCAAAAAAAATCTCCACGCGATAGTATAATACTACCGGCATAAAATGTCAACCTTTGTTAAAAAATATCATACAATTTCTCAATTTTTCACAAAAAACTACTCTTTTTAGTCAAGAATTATGTCATGGGCATACTCTATTTCCGTGTACGGCACCAAAACTTCATATTCGTTACCGCTCAGAGGTCTCATTTTTGTTATTATTCTATTCTCGCCAAGTTTTTGAGTAATCCTTTTTGCTTCGTCCTTATTCTTGGCAACAAAAACAACTGTCCACATTCTCAATACCTTCTTAAACTTTTTCAATATTATTTACCAAAAAAGATAAAGTTATTTAAATACAATACTATCTTTACCCAAAATTTCCTCAATTTCACTTAAAAGGATTTTTGAGCCATCACAGTTAAGAGAAGATACCACATCCGTATCATTCACTTTTATCGGTACATTTCCCGGATACTTTAACACAATTTCCCTTACAGTGTCAAGTAAATTTAACTTATTATCTTCAATTAGAAGTTGCAAAACCTTTTCGCTCGGTTCACTCAAAGGCGAAGCATCTTCCAAAAGGATTTTTACGCCTCGCTCATCATCAACATCTGCTCTGCCGGTAAGTGTAACTATTGCATCTTCATTAAGCATGCTTCCGATTCTTTGCCACACCTTTGGGAATGCCAAAACTTCAACGCTTCCGGTTAAATCTTCCAATACAAGATATGCCATTAATGTATTGTTTCGTGTTATTTTTGTCTTAACCGATGTGATGATTCCCGAAACCGACACTGTGGACTTGTCCTTTATTGCTGTATTGCCGTTTTCATCTGTCATCAAAAGCGTGGCACAGTCTGTGTTTTTCGAATTTTCAAGTATATGCCTGTACGAGTCAAGCGGATGACCGCTGAGATAAATCCCGGTTGCTTGCTTTTCCATGGAAAGGAGTTCGCTTGATGTATACTCTTTAATATTCGGGAATTCATCTTCTGTTATTTCACTATCTCCAAAAAGGGAAAGTTGTCCGTCAAGATTTTGTTTGCTTGTACGGGATGCGTTTTCAAGAGCCGTTTCAAAGTACGCCATTTTTTGTGCTCTGTTTCCTTTTAAAAGGTCAAACGCTCCGCACATAACAAGTCCTTCAAGAGCTCTTTTGTTAACAACCCCCGTCATACGAGTGCAAAAATCGGAAATGCTTGTAAATCTGCCGTTTTTTTCTCGTTCTTCTACGCAGGAATTTATAAAATCAACTCCTACATTCTTAACAGAACCAAGACCGAATCTGATTTTCCCGTTTTCTACACTAAAACCGCAAAAACTTTTGTTTATATCCGGGGTAAGAACTTCTATACCCATTTTTTTGCATTTTTCGGTGTATATTGCAAGTTTTTCAGCCTCACCCATAACATTTGTCATAAGTGCCGCCATATACTCCGCCGGATAAAAGCACTTTAAATATGCCGTTCTGTATGCAACAACCGCATAACTTGTTGCGTGTGCCTTGTTAAAAGCATATCTCGCAAATGCATCCATATCGTCAAAGATTGACTCCGCAACTTTTTTGTCTATACCTCTTTTTACCGAGCCTTCTATGAACTCCTGACGGACTTTTACCATAACATCTGCTTTTTTCTTACTCATCGCACGGCGTACTTCGTCCGCCTTTCCGAGTGAAAATCCCGCTAAACTTCTTACTATTTGCATAACCTGTTCTTGGTAAACTATACAACCGTATGTAACATCCAAAATATCTTTAAGAAGCGGGTGCTTATATGTAATTTTGTCCGGATTTTCTTTATTTTCAATATACTGAGGTATAAAGTCCATAGGACCCGGTCTGTAAAGGGCAATTCCGGCGATAATATCTTCCAAATTTGAAGGTAACAATCCCTTCATAAAGGCTCTCATTCCTGCACTTTCAAGTTGGAAAACGCCGTCTGTTTCGCCTCTTGAAATCATTTCATAAACTTCGGGGCAATCATAACTTATTGTTTCTATGTCTAAGTGTTTTCCTACCGCTTCAATATTTCTTATGCAATCTCTTATGACGGTGAGGTTTCTAAGACCTAAAAAGTCCATCTTTAAAAGTCCTAATTTTTCTACGGTTTCCATGGTAAACTGCGTAGTTACGGTATCTCCGTTTTTTTGAAGAGGAATATGCTCATTGACAGGGTCTTTACAGATAACAACACCTGCGGCATGAGTTCCTGCGTTTCTCGGAAGTCCTTCCACCTTAATTGCCGTATCTACAAGTTTTTTAGCCGTTTCGTCAGAATCGTACAGTTCTTTTAAAACCGGCGTATTCAAAGCCTCTTTAAGAGTTATTCCTATATCTCTCGGCACTGCCTTTGCTACCGTGTCCACCTGTGGAAGAGGTATCCCAAGCACTCTGCCGGTATCTCTTATCGCCCCTCTTGCTTTCATGGTATTAAAAGTTACAATCTGAGTAACATGGTCTTCTCCATATTTTTTTGTAACATAATCTATGACTTCGCCTCGTCTTTCATAGCAAAAGTCAATATCAATATCGGGCATACTTACTCTTTCGGGATTTAAGAACCTTTCAAAGAGAAGATTATACTTTAACGGGTCAATATCTGTTATAAAAAGGGAGTACGAAACAATACTTCCCGCCGCACTGCCTCTGCCGGGGCCTACCGAGATATTATTTTTCTTCGCAAAATTTACAAAGTCCCAAACCACCAAGAAATAGTCGGTAAATCCCATATTTTTAATTACGCCAAGTTCGTAATCAAGTCTTTTTTTTGCTTCGCATAAGTTTTTACCGTACCTTTTTTTAAGTCCTTCATTACAAAGTTTTTCAAGATATAAAAATGAATCCTCTTCCCCGCTCGGAAGTTCATATTTAGGGAGGTGTCTTCCGTTAAAATCAAAGTCAAAATTGCACATATCCGCAATTTTTTGTGTGTTGTCTATTGCGGTTTCGCAAAACTTAAAACGCTCTCGCATTTCCTCCTCGCTTTTAATGTAAAACTCGTCCGTTTCAAAACGCATACGAGATTCTTCATCAAGAGTTTTGCCCGTTTGGATACACAACAAAGCATCTTGTACAAAAGAATCTTCCCTATATGTATAGTGAGTATCGTTTGTTGCGACAAGAGGTGTATTTGTTTCCTCCGAAAGTTTTAAAAGGAGCGTATTAACCTTTTTTTGTGCGGGGATTTTGTGGTCTTGAAGTTCTAAATAAAACTCATCAAAAATTTCTTTAAATTCAAATACTTTTTCTTTTGCACCGTCAATATCACCTGCCAAAAGTCTTTGAGGAATTTCTCCCGCAAGGCATGCCGAAAGTGCAATAAGACCTTTCCCGTGCTTTTTTAAAAGTTCCATATCTACTCTGGGTTTATAGTAAAAACCTTCCGTAAAAGCAAGCGAAACCATTTTAATTAAGTTTTTGTATCCTTCTTCGTTTCTTACCAAAAGTACCAAATGGGCTCTGTCATGTTCATCTCGTGTTACATCACGGTCAAATCTGCTTTTTGATGCAACATAAACTTCGCACCCGATAATTGGCTTTATTCCTTCTTTTTTGCAAGCGTTGTAAAAGTTTACCGCACCGAACATCACTCCGTGATCGGTTAAGGCAATGGAGGTTTGTCCGAGTTCTTTTGCCCTTTTTACAATGTCTTCTACACGACTTGCACCGTCTAAAAGAGAATATTCACTATGTACATGAAGATGAGTAAACATTTTATTTCTTCTCCGCCATTTCTATCAATTTGTTAAGTCTTCTTGCCACCGCACTTTTTGTAAGAGGCGGTTTCATAAGTCCTCCGAGGTCTTTCATACTTAAATCGGGGTTTGCCATCCGAAGTTTTGCAAGTTCCGACATTTCACCTGAAAGTTCAATATTTCTTTCAAAAAGCGATTTTATGGCATCTCTCTGCTTTGCCGATGCATCTATAACCTTGTCCTCGTTTGCACTCTCAAAATTTGAACTTCGGTTGATTGAGTTTTTGATATTTTTTTCTATCCTTGTTTCCCATACATTCATCATCGCATTTTGTGCTCCGATAAGTGTTAAAATATCGGTTATTTCGCTTCCGCTTTTAAAATACAGTACCTGCGTTTCCTTCCTGCAAGTGAGTTTTGGCATAAATGAACTTTCAAACAATATGTCATAAAGGTCAAAAATCACATCACTGTTCTTGCTTGAAAATTCAATGTGGTATCCTTTTTTAGGGTCTGTTACCGTGCCGGACGCCAAAAAAACGCCTCTCGTAAAAGCACTTTTGCAACATTCTTTATTTATCTTTGCAGATATAAGTGCATTTTCCGTTTCACTGTCGAGTTCCAATTCGTAGGTTTTTAAATCACCCACAACATCTATCGTAATTTCTTTTTTAAATACCATAAATACAAGTGATTGTACTCTTGCGGCAAGTTGTGCGTTATCGGTACGAAGTGTCTTGTCCTCTTTTTTCAAAGAACGCCAAATCGCAGAAAGTTCCGAAAGATTACAACACCTTTCACTTTTCGTAATATTATACAACTCTCTTTTCGTGTCCTCCGAAAATGACATCTTAACACCCTTATCTTATAATATCTTTATCCCTGTGCTCAAGACTTACTCTAAATCCGCCCTTTATGAGCATATTTGTAAGTTCCGTTGCTATTGCAACGCTTCTGTGTCTTCCTCCCGTACAGCCGATTGAAACAACCAATTGCCTTTTTCCCTCTTCTTTGTAATACGGAACAAACTCGGTCAATATTTCGTATGTTTTTTTGAGAAAGTCCTTGCTTTGTTCAAATGACAAGACATACTCGCTTACTGCACTGTCAAGTCCCGAAAGCGGTTTTAAGTGGTCAATGTAAAACGGGTTCGGTAAGAACCTTACATCCCAAACAAGATCCGAATCCATTGGTATTCCATACTTATATCCGAAAGACATTATATTGACTGAAAAGTAATCTTCATCGTGCTGTCCGAAAAGTTTTTGCATTTTTGCTCTTAAATCCTTTAAAAGAAGTTCTGATGTATCAATTACAAAATCTGCACGAAGTTTTATATTTTCGAGGATTTTTCTCTCTTCTTTTATTCCGGTTAAAATATGACCGTCTTTTGCCAACGGGTGGGACCTTCTCGATTCCTTAAACCTTTTTATCAGTACATCGTCAGAAGCATCAAGGTAGATGATTTCAAAATTGAATCCCTCTTCACGAAGATTGTCAAGTTCCTCCTCGATGTTTTCAAACATCTCGCCGCCTCTTATATCACACGCTATTGCCACATTTTCAACCTGTGGCTTTGTGTAACAAACTTTTGCAAATGTGGTGAGAAAAAGCGGAGGCATATTATCAATACAATAATACCCCATATCTTCGAGGCAGTGCATTGCCTGAGTTTTTCCCGCTCCCGACATTCCCGTTATGATGAGAAATTTCATTCTTCTCCATCCTTTCCGATTATCTTGACTTCTCTTTCAAGATGTACTAAATGCTTTTTATAAACTTCTTCTTGTACGAATTTAATTAAATCTGTTATGTCTTTTGATGTTGCATTATCATAGTTTATTATAAATCCTGCGTGTTTTTCGCTGACCATTGCTCCGCCGATTCTTTTTCCTTTAAGCCCCGTGCTTTCAATCAATGCTCCCGCAAAATATCCATTTGGACGCTTAAATGTGCTTCCCGCACTGGGATAGGTAAGAGGTTGTTTATCTCGTCTTTTTTGTGAAAGTTCGTTCATCTTAAAAAGTATCTCCTCTTTTTTCCCTTTTTCAAGTTTAAACGATGCTTCCGTTACGATATACTCATTTTCTGAAAGTGAACTTTTTCTGTATGAAAATTCTATCTGGTCTTTTTCAAGTTCGACAACTTCCCCTTTTTTATTAATACATCTAACCGAGAAAACAATATCTTTCATTTCTCCGCCGTAGGCTCCTGCATTCATTATCAACGCTCCGCCTACGCTTCCGGGAATACCTGATGCAAACTCAAAACCTGTAAGACAATGCTCCTGTGCAATTTTTCCTACTTTTGAAAGCATTGCACCTGCTTGTGCCTTTATTATCGAGTTTTCTTCATCTGCTTCTATACAAGACATACCTTTTCCGACAATAATTACGGGAATATCTATTCCCTCATCCTTTATCAAAAGATTGCTCGCATTTCCCATTACAAAGTATTTTTCGTTTTTAAAATGAAAATACTTAACAGCCTTTACAATATCCTCTTCACATTTGGGCGTAATTACAAGTTTTGCCGTTCCGCCGGTTTTAAAAGAAGAATATGTGTTCATAGAAAAATTTTTAGTTATTATGTTTTTATCCAAAATATCAAAAATGCTCATATTACTTTTCTTCCATAGACCTTTTTATTCTTTCATTGAGTTCTTCCGCAGCGTTATATCCAAGTGTCTGCTGACGGAAATTCATTGCGGCAACTTCAATTATTATTGCAAGGTTTCTGCCCGGACGAACCGGTACGGTAATTGACGGAACATCAATCCCCAAAATCTCTGTTGTATTATGTTCAAGCCCCATTCTTTCATAGGTCTTTCCCTGTTGCCATACTTCAAGGTTTATCACCAAGTTAATGTTTTCGGTTTCTTTTACGGCACCCATACCAAATATTTTTTGAACATCTACAATTCCTATTCCTCTTAATTCTATAAGATGGCGAATAAGTTCTTCTGCCGTTCCGACAAGAGTTTTTGCTGATACTCTTTTTATCTCAACCGCATCATCGGCAATAAGTCTGTGTCCTCTTTTTACAAGTTCTATTGCGGTTTCGCTTTTTCCTATTCCGCTGTCTCCCGTCAAAAGAACTCCAAGTCCGTATATTTCAACCAAAACGCCGTGATATGTAATTGTAGGTGCCAAATGAATGTTGAGCGAAGCAATGAGTTTTGCCATGAAAACAGATGTATTCTCTTCCGTTTTGAGGAGCGTAACTCCGCCTTTTTCTGCTTCTTCAACAAGTTCTTTAAAAGGCTCAATATCCCTTGTTACCACAATTGCGGGGATTTTGCTGTCAACCAAAAGTTTAAACACCTTTCGTCTTTCATCGGAAGTTTTCGTTTTGAGATACTCTGTTTCAACTTTTCCTATTATCTGTATCCTTAAATTGTCAAAATAGTCAAAATATTCGTCAGCAAGCTGAACGCCCGGTCGATGGACATCGGTGCTTTTCACATAAACTTCGTCAAGATTTTTCGGTGCAGAAACAATTTTTAAGTCAAACTCCTCAATTATTTTTTTTAAGGCTACCTTTTTTTCCTGTTCCATTTTTTATCCTCTCATTCTTCGCTTTTTGAAAGTTTTTCGCTCTGATAATAAGTGATTAGAGGTTCGATAATATCGTCAAGTTCACCGTCCATAACGGCATCAATTTTGTATAAAGTAAGGTTTATCCTGTGGTCGCTTACTCGCCCTTGCGGAAAATTATAAGTCCTTATTCTTTCACTTCTGTCGCCGCTTCCTACTTGGCTTTTTCGCTCTTTGGCGATAGAATCTGCTCTCTCTTGCTCCATGAGTTCATAAAGACGGCTTCTTAAAACTTTGAGTGCCTTGTCTTTGTTTTTATGCTGGCTCTTTTCGTCTTGACAAGACACCACAAGCCCTGTGGGAAGGTGTGTTATTCTGACTGCCGAATCCGTTGTGTTAACGCATTGGCCCCCGGGTCCTCCTGCTCTGAATACATCAATTTTAAGGTCGTTTGGATTTATTTCAAGTTCTACCTCTTCAACCTCGGGAAGAACCGCTACGGTTACGGCTGATGTGTGAATTCTTCCGGCAGACTCGGTTTCGGGAACTCTTTGTACTCTATGCACACCGCTTTCGTATTTTAAACGGCTGTATGCTCCCTTACCTTCAATTGAAAATGAGATTTCTTTGTAACCTCCGATATCTGTCGGATTTTCTGATATTATATCTATATGCCAATGCCTTTTTTCGGCATACATTGAATACATACGAAATAGTGAGCCTGCAAAAAGTGCGGCTTCCTCTCCACCTGTACCGCCTCGAATTTCCACAATAACATTTTTCTCGTCATTCGGGTCTTTCGGAATAAGAAGTATTTTGAGTTCTTCAAGTAAGCGTTCCTGTTTTTCCTTTGCTTCTTCAAGTTCCATTCTTGCAAGTTCCAAAAGGTCCTTATCTCCCTTTTCGTCCAAAAGTTCCAGTGCATCTTCTTCTGCCTTTTTTGTATCTTTGTACTCTTTGTACTTTTCAACAATCGGCGTAAGGTCGGCTTGTTCTTTACAAAGAGCACGCCACACATTCTGGTCTGCTATTACATCAGGGTTTGATATTTTTTCTTGAAGTTCAAGATGTTTTTTTTCAATCAGTTCAAGTTTTTCAAGCATATTGTTCTCCTAACTAAGTATAATTGCTATTACGATACCCAAAATTGCTCCTATAAGTACCTCAAACGGCGTGTGCCCCAAAAGTTCTTTAAGAGTTGTTTCTATATCGTACTCGTCTTGGTCGTTCGTCCTGTTCCAGTTTTCGAGAAGTTTGTTAAGTGTTTTTGCCTGTTCTCCGGCTGCTCGCCTTATTCCCGCCGCATCGTACATAACAACAAGTGCCAAGACTACCGAAATCGCAAACTCGCAAGATAAAAAACCTCTCGTAATTCCAATTGAGGTTGCAAGCGAAGTTACCAATGCCGAATGTGAACTCGGCATACCTCCGGAACCCACAATTCTTGTGAAATCAAATTTTTTACTTGTTATTCTTACCAAAATTACCTTGCATATTTGTGCCGTAAACCATGCTATCAAGGCAATTACTATATAATTTCTGAAAAATTCCCTTGTCATACTAATTTCTCCTCGTGAGTAAATAATCCGAAAGTTCCGTCAGGAATTCTTTTTTATCGCCAAGCACACCGAGTGCTTTTTTTGCTTTTTTTGTTTCTTCATCAAGTGTTTTTTTTGCTTCATCAATACCACATACGGAAACAAATGTTGACTTATCGCTTTTTTCGTCTTTTTTTACTGTTTTTCCGAGTTCTTCACGACTGCTTTCGACATCTAATATGTCATCTCTTATTTGAAACGCCATTCCGAGAGCCTCCGAAAATTCATCAAGCATACCGTATGTTCCTTTTGATGCAATTTCCCCCATATTAACAGATGCTTTTATAAGTGCACCCGTCTTTAAAGAGTGTATTTTTCTGAGTCCTTTTATATCTTCTTTTTTCTTTTCTGCTTCGAGGTCCAAAATTTGTCCGCCGACCATTCCCGAAACCCCTGCATATTCTGACAAAACTTTTACCGCCATACACTTTTTCTTATATGAGAGCGTACTTTTTTCAATCATTTCAAACGCCATGGTTAAAAGAGCATCTCCCGCCAACAGTGCAGTTGCCTCATCGAACTGCTTATGGCAAGATTTTTTATGTCTGCGGTAATCGTCATTGTCCATACACGGCAAATCATCATGTATTAAAGAATATGTATGAACCATTTCAAGTGCTGCCGCAAGATTTATCGCTTCTTTTTTGTTCTTGCCGTATGCTTCACACACGGAAAGTGCCAAAACGGGTCTGAGTCTTTTCCCGCCTGCCGTTAAACTGTATTTCATTGCTTCATAAACTCTGTTTTTTTCCTTGACATTATTAAGTGCTTTAAACAGGGCTTTCTCAACATATTCAGAATACAAATTATACTTACTTTCAAACTTCATTTTGCTCTAATCCTTCTTCCGAAAGGGTCTTTACTTTAATTTCTGCGTTTGACAAAATTTTTTCGCATTCCTTAACAAGTTTTACGCCCTCTTCAAAAAGTTCTATTGACTCAACAAGTTCAATTTCGCCCGATTCAAGTTTTTTTACTGTTTCTTCAAGTTTTTTCAGTGCTTCTTCAAATTTCATTTTTTTCTATCTCCTTCACTTCGCAATTTGCACTTCCGTCTTGTAAAGTGATTACTATTTTGTCATTTACATTTATGTCATCTATTGAACGAACCGCTTTTTTATCTTTACTCAAAAAAGCATATCCCCTTGACATAACCGAAAGCGGACTTACTCCGTCAAGACGATTTATAAGTGATGACAACGAGTTCCTTTTTTCTTTGTCTATTCTTTTTTGTGATTCAAAAAGTCTTTCTTTTTCTCTGTCAAGTGCTATCTCAAAATCTCCGATTTTCCTTTTCAGTCCTTGTACTCCGCCACGCTCCGAAAGAAGGGACAAAACCTTTTTTTCTTTTTCGATTCTGTCATTTATTATCTTTTGTGCTTTTGTTTTATACACTAAGACCATTGATAAAAGTTCTTTTACATCAGGTGTTGCAAGTTCCGCTCCCGCACTCGGAGTAGGTGCTCTTAAATCTGCCGCGAAGTCCGATATGGTAAAGTCTGTTTCATGCCCAACCGCAGAAATGACAGGTATTTTTGAATTAAAGATTGCTCTTGCGGTTTCTTCTTCGTTGAATGCCCACAAATCCTCAATAGAACCGCCTCCCCGACCCACGATAAGTGTATCTATATCATTACGGCTGTTAAAGTATTCTATCGCTTTTACTATGCTTTTTGATGCATTTTCACCCTGTACCAGGCACGGATAAAGTATGACTTCAACTATTGGGTACCTTCTGGTCAAAACATTTATCATATCTCGTACAGCAGCCCCGGTAGGACTTGTTGCAATGCCGATTTTTTGAGGGAATCGGCAGATTTTTTTCTTTTTATCCTCGTCAAAAAGTCCTTCCTTTGAAAGTTTTTCTTTTAATTTTTCAAACTGAACATAAAGGTCGCCCTTGCCGAATTCTTCCATTTCTTCTATATAGAGTTGGTAATCTCCCCCACGCTCGTATACAGAAATTTTGCCTCGTGCAAGCACCATTGTGCCGTCTTTCGGATTAAAAGAAAGTTTTTCCGCACTGTATCGAAACATTACCGCACGAATGACCGAATTTTCGTCCTTTAATGTGAGATATATATGCCCCGATGAGTGCATTTTAAGGTTTGAAATCTCGCCTTTAATCCAAATATTTGAGAGAACCGGCATCTGCTCAAAAATTGACTTTATATAGTTGTTAATTTGGGTTACGGTTGCAATTCTTCTGTCAGGCATTTTCTTTATCCTTTAAAAACGAACCTAAAACTCCGTTTACAAATGCTCCGCTTCTGTCCGTTCCGTACATTTTTGCAAGTTCGACTGCTTCGTTTGCACTTATTTTATGCGGTATGTCGCCACGGTTTTCAATCTCAAAAAACGCAAGTCTTAAAACGGCAAGGTCAGTTTGCGGAATTCTGCCCAATGTCCATCCTTTGAGATTTTTTTCTATGTCTTTATCTATTTCGTCAATATTTTCAAGCACACCGCATACAACATTTTCCACATATTCAAAATCCGAATCGTCATTTTCCGTAAGTGCCCACTTTTCGTCCCCGTTTGCAACCTCAGAAAAATACCTGTCCATAACACACCTGATATCGGTTTTTTCTTTTTTTGAGAGGCTGAAAATAAGTTTTAATGCGTCCTCCCGTGCTTTTTTTCTTCCCATTGTATGTTCTCCTTAAAAAAGTTTTATAATATCATTTGTCATAACAAATAGCGAAAGCAAAAGTAAAAGTGCAAGACCAACGGTATTTATATATCCTAAGATGTTTTGATTTAGTTTCTTTCCGCTTAAAAGTTCCAAAAATGAAAATATTACACTTCCGCCGTCAAGTGCCGGTATCGGGAGCAAATTAAATATTCCGAGATTTATACTTATAAGTCCGAAAAGCCACAAAATTTCAATCCAAAAATAGTTTCCGCTGTCTTTTGTAACCTCACCTACAACCGTTACAATCCCAACAGGACCGCTCATCTCATCTATGCCGTATTGTCCCGATAAAAGTCCTTTTAAAGAAGTAAAAACCAGTTTCCCTGCCGTAAGGCTGTCGTTAAATGCGTCCCTTATTACTTCATCAAAGTTCTTTCGCCTCGGCTTAAAGTAAACACCGATTATATATCTGTTATCTTCAAACTCGGGAGTTATTGAAATTGATTTTTCTTCACCGTTACGAATCAGTGTAACGGTTAAAGAATTTGCCCCGACTCTTTCCAATTCTTTTGAAAAATCGTTTCTGTCGCCTATCGTTTGGTTATCAACCATTATGATTTTATCGCCGGCTAAGATTCCTGCACTTTCCGCCACAGAGCCACTTGATACCTCTGATATTACATTAGTGCCTACACCGAGATATATACTTGTGTTCATAAATACAAAAAGTACAAATCCCAAAAGCACATTCATAAATGCTCCCGCACACAAAATCACAATCTTTTTAAACGGATGAATGTTAGAAAAAGCGTATGCATTTTTACTTTCTTCGTTTTCGCCTTCAAGTTTTACATATCCGCCGAGAGGAAGTATTCTGAAAGCATACTGCGTTCCCCCTTTTTCAAAGGAAAAAAGTTTGGGTCCCATTCCTATTGAAAATTCTTCCACCGGAACAGAAAAAGACTTTGCCGTAAGAAAATGTCCCAATTCGTGCAACAGCACCATAAGACAAAATCCTATTATGGTAATTATTATCGCCATTTTTTATTCCTTTCTTGCCCATAAATCACTCTCTATTATGTCATCAAGCGTTGGATTCTTTATAACTTTGTGATTATCCATCACTCTTTCTATTCTCTCACATATTTCAAGAAATTTGCACTTGTCATGCAAAAATTCAAAAACTGCCTTTTCATTTGCTCCGTTAAATACGCACGGCATTGTTCCTCCGATTCTTGCCGCTTTTTTTGCAAGTTCTATTGCCGGAAAAGTTTCACTGTCCACATCGTAAAATGTGAGTTTACCTATTTTTTTAAGGTCAAGACTGTCCCCTATCGGTATTTTCCTTTCGGGATAGTGCAGTGCGTAAGAAATAGGAAGTTTCATACTCGGATACCCCAACTGCCCTATAACTGAATTGTCGCAAAACTCAACCAATGAATGTACTATGCTTTCTCTGTGAATTACAACTTCAATATCGTCTTGCGAAACATCAAAAAGGTGCATCGCCTCAATAACTTCAAGTCCTTTGTTTACCAATGTTGCACTGTCAATGGTAATTTTACTTCCCATCGACCAGTTCGGGTGCTTTAATGCATCCTCTTTTTTGACATCTGCAAGTTCTTCTTTGGTCTTTCCGAAAAACGGTCCACCCGATGCCGTCAAGAGTATCTTTTTAAGATATGCTCTGTCTCTGCCTATCGACTGAAAAATCGCACTATGCTCACTGTCAACGGGAAGAAGACTGACATTATGCTCTTTTACCAATTTTTTTACAATATCTCCTGCTGTTACTAATGTTTCCTTGTTTGCAAGAGCAATGTTCTTTCCGGCTTTGATTGCGGAAATTGTAGGTTTTAATCCCGCAATTCCGACAATTGATGCCAATGTTGTGTCTGCATCTTTATAAGTTGCACACTCTTCGATTGCACTTTCACCGCCACGGACAATGGTGTTGGTATCTTTTACCCTTACTTCTAAATCCCTTGCACTTTTTTCATCTAAGAGTGCTGCAAAACGAGGCTTATATTTTCTTATTTCTTGTTCCATCACAGAAACATTTGAATTTGCACAAATTGCTACCGCTTCAAGTTCATTCGACTCGGTGCAAACTTCAAGTGCTTGTGTCCCTATTGAACCTGTTGAACCTAAAATACTTATTTTTTTCAATTAAATCACCTTAAAGGAGGATATATATTTATTAAATAATAACATAAAGGTGCCACAAACATAATACTGTCAAATCTGTCAAGTACACCGCCGTGTCCCGGCATAATTTTTCCGAAATCTTTTACTCCCACATCACGCTTGACGCATGACATAGAGAGGTCTCCAAGTTGTGCGAAGATGCTTGAAATTGCTCCCAAGACCGACAAAGATACAAAATTCACACTAATATCACCGTAAAAATGCGATATTACAATTCCGAATATCAGCATTGAAACAACACAGGTTACTATTCCGCCTATTGCACCTTCTACCGTCTTTTTGGGGCTTACATCGGGGCATAGTTTGTGCTTTCCAAACGCTCTGCCCGAAAAATATGCTCCGCTGTCCGTCATCCAAGCACAAATAAATACCATCCATACATTATATATGCCTAACTCACCTTGTCTTATTAAAACGACAAATCCGAAAAATACCGATATGACAAGTGTAAGCACCATGATTTTGGAAATTTCCGCAAATGTTACATCACTATTAAAAACTATAAGAACTGTAAAAAGAAGCACCGCATATACAAAAAGGGCTTCCTTTTCGTATGTTCCTTCCAAAAATCTTTCAACAATCAGCCAAATCGGCACTATCAGGCTCAATGTAATTAATGATTTCTTTTTTAAACTGCCGAGTGCGGAATACGCCTCCAAAAGTGCAATAACAGTAATTAGTGTAATTGCGATTGTCATTATCCATGCATCACTTAAAATTACTGCAAAAAAAACTATCAATCCAAAAAATGCACTTATAAGTCTTTCTTTCATAGTATACCTCAAACTCCGCCAAAACGACGGTTTCTCTTTTGATAATCCAAGATTGCTCTGTCCAAATCTTTTTCATTAAAATCAGGCCACAATATATTGTCAAACCAAAATTCACTGTACGCACTTTGCCAAATCAAAAAGTTACTCAAACGATATTCTCCGCTTGGGCGAATTATAAGGTCAGGGTCATATTGACCACTCGTATAAAGATTATCGGAAATTGTCTGTTCGCAAATTTCTTCAACCTTTATTCTGCCTTCCAATACTTCCTCGGCTATTTTTTTTACGGCATGAGTTATTTCATCTCGTCCGCCGTAATTTACCGCAACATTAAGCAAAAGACCACTGTTGTTTTCAGTGGCCTTTTCCATATATCTCATTTTCTCTTGAAAAGCTTCGGAAAAGACCGTAGTATCGCCTAACATATTAACTTTTACATCTCTGCCCGCAAGTCGTTCAAGACCATGATCAAGATAGTCCTCAAAGAGTTTCATCAATTCTTCTATTTCCTCTTTGGGCCTTTTCCAGTTTTCTGTTGAAAGTGCGTACACCGTAACAATCTTAACTCCGATATTTCCGGCGTATTCTACCACCTTTTCAAAAGTTTTTGCACCTGCGGCATGACCATAGGCTCTGGGCATTTTTCTTTTTTTCGCCCATCTTCCGTTTCCGTCCATTATTATTCCTATATGCCGAGGTAAATTTTCAAGGTCCATCTGAAAGTTGGGCTTTTTCTTTTTAAAAAGCATCCAAAACTCTCCTTTACAGTTCTAATATGTCTTTATTCTTCTTCTCTACCAAAGAATCAATTTCCTTAATGTGCGAATCCGTAAGGTCTTGAATATCTTTTTCTATTCCTTTCAGATCGTCCTCTGTAATCTCACTTTTTTTCTGCATTGCCTTGTAATTATCCAAGAAATCTCTTCTTATTGAGCGAATTGTAACTTTTGCATCTTCGCCTTTTTTGGCAACTGTCTTTGTAAGTTCCTTTCTTCTCTCCTCGGTAAGGGGCGGGAATGAAAGGCGAATGATTTTTCCGTCATTTTGCGGAGTAATTCCCAATTCGGAAGCCAAAATCGCTTTTTCAATTTCTTTTGTAAGCGTTGCATCCCAAGGCTGAATCGTAAGTGTTCTCGGATCGGGTGTCGCTATTGCCGCAACTTGGTTTATCTTACTCATTGAACCATAGTAATCAACCATAATTTTGTCTAAAACAGCCGCATTTGCCTTTCCTGCTCTGATTGTTGCAAGTTCTTCAAGCAAAAAGTCAATTGCTTTTCTCATTTTTCCTTCAATTTCGGGGTAGTTTGATTTCATTTTTCTGCCTCCTTAAATTATATTGTTACTTAGTTATTATTATCAACCAAAGTTCCGAGTGTTTCACCCAAAAGCACTCTTTTGATATTTTCGGGATCATCAAGTCCAAAGACCCTTATCGGGATATTATTGTCCTTGCAAAGTGCTGTTGCGGCAGAATCCATAACTTTTAAATCACGATTTAAAACTTCTTTAAACGAAAGATGGTCAAACTTTACCGCATCTTTGTTAATATTGGGGTCGCTGTCATAAACCGCATCAACTTTTTTTGCTAAAAGTATGGCTTCAACGCCCATTTCCGCTGCACGAAGTGCCGCCGCAGTATCTGTCGAAAAATAAGGATTACCCGTACCGCAACCAAAAATTACTATTCTGCCTTTTTCAAGGTGGTGCTTTGCCTTTCCTCTTACATAAGGTTCTGCAATTTGACGCATTTCAATAGCAGTCTGCACCCTTGGGTTTGCTCCTTCGTTTTCGAGTGCATCACAAAGTGCAAGTGCATTTATTGCAGTTGCAAGCATACCCATATAGTCGGCTCTCGCACTATCCATATTTTTGCTTGTTCTTCCCCGCCAGAAGTTTCCGCCGCCTACAACCACCGCAATTTGTACACCAAGTTCCGCACATTCTTTAATTGTAGATGCGATATTTGTGATAACATCTTGGTTAAGTCCGAATCCTTTATCTCCTGCCAGTGCTTCGCCGCTTAATTTAAGTAAAATTCTTTTGTATTTCATTTTAATCGGAATCTCCATTCTGTCGCCCATTCGACAAAAATTTTTTCGATAAGGGTTTTGTAATTTTTAAGAAAAAGTTTCCTGTCAAATAGATTATACTATACTTTTTCAAAAAAGGGAACACAAAAATTGTGTTCCCTTTAAAAAATATTTAATTATTTAATCATACCGGCAACTTCGTCAGCGAAATTGTCTTCTTTTTTCTCAAGACCCTCGCCTTTTTCAAAGCGGACAAAACTTACAATTTCAATGTCTGTACCGATAGCCTTTCCCATTTCCTGTGTGTAAGCGGAAACACTCTTATCGGGGTCTTTTACAAACGGTTGCTCTACAAGGCAAACCTCTTTGTAATACTTTCCGATTCTTCCCTGTACCATCTTCTCTGCAATTGCCTCGGGCTTGCCCTCATTAATTGCCTGAGCTTTTAAGATAGCCATTTCCTTATCTATGGTTTCCTGAGAAACTTCGTTTTTATTTGTGTACTGAGGATAAGCAGCCGCTACCTGCATTGCAATGTCTTTTGCGTATGCCTTAAATTCTTCCGTATCAGCCTTAGATTCATCGGAAAGGTTAAACTTAACCATAACACCGATTCTTCCGCCGCCATGGATATAACCAACCAAAGTTCCGTCATATCTCGCAAAACGGCGGAGATTCATATTCTCCCCGATTGTAGCAATTTTTTCTGTAAGAGCATCCTTAACCGTCTGAGAAGGATTTGCAATGTATGTTGAGTCCAAAAGTGCATCAACAGATGCCGGATTATCACGGATAACCTGCTGTGCAACATTATTTACAAAAGTACGGAATTCTGCATTTTTGCCGACAAAGTCTGTTTCAGAGTTAACCTCAACAACTGCACCTACTTTTCCGTCAATAACAACATCAACAATACCTTCGCTTGCAATTCTGCCTGCCTTCTTGGTTGCTGTTGCAAGTCCTTTTTCACGAAGGAATTCTATTGCTTTTTCAACATCACCGTTTGTTTCTGTAAGGGCTTTTTTGCAGTCCATCATACCGCAACCGGTCTTTTCTCTTAAATCTTTAACCGCTTGTGCTGTTATCATAACTAACATTCCTTTCCTATTATATTATCAAAGAACGATATCAATAGTTTCTTCCTCTGATTCCGAATTTTCTTCCTTAGCATCCATCTGTTCGCCCTGTCTACCTTCAATAACAGCATTTGCTATTGTTTCGCAAACGAGTTTAACTGCACGGATTGCATCGTCATTTCCGGGAATCGGGTAATCAACTTCTTCCGGGTCGCAGTTTGTATCAACAATCGCAACAATCGGAATTCCGAGGCGATGTGCTTCACTTATTGCGATTCTTTCCTTCTTCGGGTCAACGATAAACATTGCCGCCGGAGCCTGTTTCATATTCTTGATACCGCCAAGGTATTTTTCAAGTTTTTCCATCTCTCCGCGAAGACCGATAACTTCTTTTTTGGGAAGAAGGTCAAATGTTCCGTCTGTTTCCATTTTCTTTAATTGACCGAGTCTTTCAATTCTCTTTTTAATTGTTTTAAAGTTTGTGAGCATACCGCCGAGCCATCTTGCATCAACATAATGCATACCGACTCTCTGTGCTTCCTCACGAATGGCATCTTGTGCCTGCTTCTTTGTTCCGACAAAAAGGATTTCTCCGCCATCTTCTGCAATTTGGCGAACAAAAGCATAAGCTTCTTCAACCTTTTTAACGGTCTTTTGAAGATCAATGATATATATACCGTTTCTCTCCGTGTATATATACTCTGCCATTTTGGGATTCCATCTTCTGGTCTGATGTCCGAAGTGAACACCTGCTTCCAAAAGCTGTTTCATAGAAATAACTGACATGATTTACACCTCCGTATTTATTAGTTTTTACCTTTTTGCCATGTCAAAACAGAAAGGCACCTCCGCCCAAATCACCGCATACGCCTACCCAAAGGGCACAAGGCGATGCTCATTAAGCGTGCGAATTTTCTTTGGTATATTACCACAACAAAACACATTATGCAATACTTTTTTATATTTTTGTTGTTATTTTTTTATTTTTTTGCTACAATTTATGTGGTGATTTTGATGAAAACATCTGTTTCTAACAAACAAATACGAAAAAAAGCACTTGAAACACTGTCCGTTTTAGGCTGGAAAAATGCTGTTTTTTCCTCGATTTTAACACTTATTCCAATTTTTGTTTCACTTGTTATTTCATACTTTTCTTTTTTTGAAGGTATTATTCTTTTTTTAATTATTTCTCCCCTGTTGGTCGGAGCGTGCGGATATTTTTTAAACGCTTCAAAAGGGATTTTTCTTCCCGTGAGTGCGGTTTTTGACCCGCTAAAAAAATACTTGGGTTGCTTTTTGTTGGGAATATATAACATTTCTTTCGTCTTTGTCACTTCATTTGTTCCTTCCGTTATTGCAATTTTTCTTGCCAAATACAAAAATTATACTTTTGACACCTATGCTTCATTTTTTGCCCTTGCAGCAATAATTATAATCATTTTTTCCGGGATAAAATGCCTTTTCTGTTACTTTTCTTACGGCGAAAGTTTCGGCAGTAACTCTTCGTTTTCTGCATTTAAAGAGGGGCTTAAAAGAGTTTCTTCATTAAGAGCATTTTCGCTGTTGTTCTCATTTTGGGGTTGGGCAGTTCTGTGTATTTTAACTTTCGGTATCGGCTTTTTCTTTCTCATTCCGTATATCTTTACATCATTTGCTCTTCTCTATCAAAATTCTTGAAACATTTTATACTGCACACGACTGACCTTTTCCAAAAAATTGTTTTTATTTTCGGTAATTTCTTCAAAATCTTTTATATTTTTTGAAAAAATTTGCATTTTTTGTTGCATTTTTCTAAAAATATACTATAATGATAATATCAGATTTTTTGGGCAGAAGGAGTGTAATTATATGAAAAAGGTACAATTTACCGAAACAGTGTTGCGTGATGCCAACCAATCACTCATCGCTACAAGACTTCCCTTTGAGAAATTTGAAGGAATACTTGAAACAATGAACAAAGCAGGCTACTACTCAGTTGAATGCTGGGGCGGTGCAACTTTTGATTCATGTCTTCGTTACCTCAATGAAGATCCTTGGGAGCGTCTTAGAAAAATAAAAGAGAAAATGCCCGACACAAAACTTCAAATGCTTTTAAGAGGACAGAATCTCTTGGGATATAAGCATTATCCCGATGATGTAGTTAAAAAATTCGTTGAACTTTCCGTCAAAAACGGAATTGACATCATCAGAATTTTTGACGCATTAAACGACACACGAAATATCCGTGTTGCCATCGAAGAAACCATCAAGCACGGTGCTCATGCATCAACTGCCATTTCTTATACAACAAGCCCCGTTCACACGCTTGAAAACTATGTAAAGCTTGTTAAAGAAATGGAATCTATGGGTTCTTCAAGCATCTGCATCAAGGATATGGCGGGTGTTATGAGCCCTCAGGAGGCTTATGACCTTGTCAAAGCGATAAAAGAAAATGTTAAGATTCCGGTCGTTGTTCACACACACTGCACGACAGGTCTTGGCTACAACACCTATATGAAGGCTGTTGAAGCGGGTGCTGATGTCATTGATACTGCAACAAGTTGTTTCTCCGGCGGCACAAGTCAACCGCCTACGGAGTCGCTTTCGTACATTTTCTCGCAGATGGGATATGACACCGGTCTTGACAGCAACATTATTAAGGAAGTTAACGACTTCTTTAAACCTATTCGTAACGGATACCTCGAATCAGGGCTTTTAAATCCGACAGTTTTGACAAACGATACAAATGCTCTTAACTATAAGGTTCCGGGCGGTATGCTTTCCAACCTTATCGCACAACTTAAAGCACAAAATTCTCTTGACAGACTTGACGAAGTTTTAAATGAAACTCCAAGAGTTCGTGAAGACTTGGGATATCCTCCGCTTGTTACTCCCATGAGCCAGATGGTCGGTGTTCAAGCCACTCAAAATGTTCTTTTGGGTGAACGCTACAAAAACATCAGCAAAGAAATCAAGGCTTATCTTCGCGGCGAGTACGGTCAGGCTCCGGGAAAAATCAATCAAGACCTCGTAAAGAAGGCTCTCGGTGATGAAAAACCCATCACCTGCCGTTTTGCAGACACATTGGAGCCTCAGTTCGAAAAGACAAAAAATGAACTTAAAGATGCTCGTTCCGATGAAGATGTCCTTTCATACATCGCATTCCCGAGAGAAGCAGAAAAGTTCTTTGAGGCACGCAAAAAGCGTGAAGAAAACACTTGCACATACTCAATTGAAGAGATGTAAGAAAGGAGAATTAACATGGCATTTTCCGAGTCATTATTGATGTCTGTAATCGGTATGGCTATAGTTTTTGCGGTAATCCTCATTCTTATGGGATTTATAAGTATAATGTCAATTTTTACAAGCAAACCCCAAAAGGCTGTAAATACCGAACAAAATACAGTTCTTAATTCAAACAGTGCCAAAACAAATACCGGCGTTAAACTTGTAGGTGTATCTGAAAGAAACGCTGCAATGATTATGGCAATAGTTGCAAATAAACTTGATCTTCCTCTTAACAGACTTAAGTTTATTTCAATTAAAGAGATTAAATAATAGGAGGATATTACAATGAAATATAAAGTAACTTTAAATGGTAAAGCATACGAAGTTGAAGTTGAAGAAAGCAAAGTCGAAATAGTAAACGAATACGACAATGTTCCCACTCCGGCTCCCGTTCCTGCGGCTCAGGCTCCTGCGACACAAACTTCTCCATCAACACAAGTGCCGACTGCATCCGGAACACGCGTTGACGCTCCGCTTCCCGGAACTGTTGTTGATGTTAAAGTATCTGTGGGACAAAGCGTTAAAAAAGGCGACATTTTGGTCATCATCGAAGCTATGAAAATGGAAAACGAAATAGCTGCACCGTCTGATGGTAAAGTAGCACAGATTGTTGCTTCAAAAGGTGCTTCGGTTAAAAGCGGAGACGCTCTTATTGTTCTCGGCTGATACTTACAAACGGAAAGGATAGATTACAATGGATTTTACACAAACCTTGGCCAATTTGTGGGAAACTTCCGGTATTGCCAACATTACCGACTTCCGCCAGATAATAATGATTGCACTTGCCTGCGTTTTACTCTACCTCGGTATTGTTAAAAAGTTTGAGCCTCTTCTTCTTATAGGCATTGCATTCGGTATGCTCTTGGCAAACCTTCCTATCTCGGGTGTCTATACTCCTGATTTTTGGACCGGTGAACTTGATTTCGGTAAGATTCTCCACGAAGGCGGACTTTTGGATATTTTGTATCTCGGTGTTAAACTCGGCATTTATCCATCGCTCATTTTCTTAGGCGTTGGTGCAATGACAGACTTTGGTCCGATGATTGCAAATCCCAAGTCAATGCTTTTAGGTGCCGCAGCACAACTTGGTATCTACTGTGCATTCTTCTTGGCTATTGCACTGGGCTTTAACGGAAATGAGGCTGCTTCCATCGGTATCATCGGCGGTGCTGACGGTCCTACCGCTATTTGGCTTACTAAAAGTTTAGCCCCTCACCTTCTTGCTCCTATTGCGATTGCCGCATATTCGTATATGGCTCTTATTCCTCTTATTCAGCCTCCGATTATGAGACTTTTGACAACCAAGAAGGAAAGAGAAATTAAAATGGAACAACTTCGCACTGTTTCCAAGACGGAAAAAATCATATTCCCCATCGCAGTAACCATCATCACTTGCTTGATTCTTCCTTCTGTTGCTCCTCTTTTGGGTTGCCTTATGCTGGGTAATCTTTTAAAGGAATGCGGAGTTACAGACCGTCTCAGCGACACTGCACAAAATGCTCTCATGAACATAGTAACAATCTTTTTAAGCACAACAGTAGGTGCAACCACCGTTTATAACAAGTTCTTAACTCTTGATACGCTTAAAATCGTTATATTGGGTCTTTTAGCATTCTGTTTCTCAACCGCAGGCGGACTTTTGCTCGGAAAACTTTTATGCTGGGCAACAAAGGGTAAGATAAATCCTCTTATCGGTTCTGCCGGCGTTTCCGCAGTCCCGATGGCTGCAAGAGTTTCGCAGATGGAAGGTCAAAAGGCGAACCCCTCCAACTTCCTCTTAATGCACGCAATGGGTGCTAATGTTTCAGGTGTTATCGGTTCGGCGGTTGCCGCAGGATTCTTATATTCGGTATTTATGAAGTAAGATTTTTCTTTAAAATATTGAAGAACAAAATAATCTGTGATATAATTATCGCAGATTATTTTTATATGAGGTCTTGTTATGTCAGTTTTAGATAAAATTAAAAATCCTAATGATGTCAAAAAACTAAATGACAAAGAACTTTCTAAACTTTGCTGTGATATTCGTTCTTTTTTAGTTAACTCTGTTTCAAAAACAGGGGGACATCTTGCATCGAACTTGGGTGTAGTTGAATTAACCGTAGCACTCTGCTCGGAATTTGATTTTCCGAAGGATAAAATCATTTGGGATGTCGGGCATCAAAGTTATGTGTATAAACTTTTGTGCGGCAGAAAAGAAGAATTTAAAAATCTTCGTTCTCTCAACGGTATGAGCGGTTTTACAGACCCAAGGGAAAGCGAGTACGAGTTTTCCGTGTCGGGGCATTCTTCCACTTCCCTTTCAACCGCATTCGGTCTTGCAAATGCAAGGGATATATTAAAAGAAAACTACTTTATTACGGCTGTTATCGGTGATGGTGCACTTACGGGCGGTCTTTCATTTGAAGCCTTAAATTCAATAGGCCATTCCGGGAAAAAAATGCTCATCGTTTTAAATGATAACGATATGTCAATTTCCAAAAATGTCGGTGGACTCAGCAGTTATCTCTCTCGTGTGAGAACAAGTTTCAGATATACAAAATCAAAGAACAATATTGAAGCATTTTTGAAAAAGTCAAAAACGGGGTCAAAATTTGCATCATATCTTCGACATATAAAAGAAAATGTGAAATACCTTTTATCCTCGGGAATATGGTTTGAGGAAATGGGGCTTACATATTTAGGGCCTGTTGACGGACACGACATTAAGAAAATGCGGGAACTTATAAAAAGGGCTTCTGCCTTAGATGAGCCTGTCATTTTACATATAAGAACAAAAAAGGGTAAAGGCTACAAATTTGCAGAAAAAAACCCCGAAAAGTATCATGGTGTTTCACCTTTTGATGAAAATACGGGCATCACAAAGAGTTCAAACGAAACCTTCTCCGATGTTTTCGGGAAAAAACTTTGTGAAATTGCAAGTAATAATGAAAAGGTTGTCGCAATAACGCCCTCCATGACACTCGGAAGCGGACTTTTAGAATTTGAAAAGAGTTTCCCCGACAGATTTTTTGATGTAGGTATTGCAGAAGGTCATGCCGTAACCTTCGCTTCCGGTCTTGCGATAGGCGGAAGTGTTCCTGTCGTTTCCGTGTACTCTTCATTTTTACAAAGAGCATACGACAATGTGATTGAAGATATCGCAATTTTAAATTCTCATGTTGTTTTTGCATTAGACAGAGCGGGATTTGTTCCCTTTGACGGTCCTACTCATCAGGGACTTTTCGACTTGTCCTATTTAAGTCATATTCCAAATATGACTATTCTTTCTCCGTCATCATTTTGTGAACTTTCAAAGATGCTCGACTATGCCGTAAACAAGCACAATGGTCCGATTGCACTTCGCTATCCCCGTGGCAGAGAAAAAATTCCGATAGACAACAAAGAATTTGTCTTGGGAAAAGCAAGTGTTGTAAAAGAAGGTTCCTCGGTTACATTAATTTCTGTCGGAAGCAGTGTAGCATCCGCACTCAGCATTTGTGAAAAACTTGAAAATGACGGCATTTCCTCCGAAGTAATTGACCTGCGTACAGTAAAGCCTATCGACAGAAAAACGATAATTAAAAGTGCAAACAAAACAAAACTTTCCGTTTCAATAGAGCATAACATCAGGCGTGGCGGTGTCGGTGAAGCGATTGAAAGTATTTTCCTTGAAGAAAACATTCATAAAAAACTCATTGTTAAAGCCGTAGATGATATTTTTGTTTCACACGCATCGGAAAACGACCTGTTAAAAGAATGCGGTCTTGACGATGAAAGTATAATACAAGCAATTAAAGAGGAACTTAAATGATGAAAAGACGACTTGATGTCTATCTCGTAGAAGAAGGACTTGTATCGGGGCGGGACCTTGCAAAAAGTTATATAATGGAAGGCAGGGTTTATATAAATAATCAAAAAGCCGACAAAGCAGGTGATACGGTAGCAGACACGGACACCGTGGAACTCCGTGGCGATAAACTCCCTTATGTCAGCCGTGGTGGGCTAAAACTTGAAAAAGCCATGAAGGTATTTCCCATAAGCCTTTTTGAGAAGACTTGTATGGATATAGGTGCTTCAACCGGCGGTTTTACCGACTGTATGCTTCAAAACGGAGCAAAGAAAGTATTTTCGGTAGATGTCGGATACGGACAACTTGCTTGGAAACTGAGATGCGATGACCGAGTGATAAATATGGAGCGGACAAATATCCGCTATGTTACAAAAGATGATATCGGCGAAGAACTTGATTTTGCTTCAATTGATGTTTCGTTTATCTCGCTTAAATTAGTTCTTCCCGTAGCATATTCTCTTTTGAAAGAACACGGCGAAATTGTCGCTCTTATTAAACCGCAGTTTGAAGCAGGGCGTGAAAAGGTCGGTAAAAAAGGCGTTGTCCGAGACGAAAATGTTCATATCGAAGTTATTGAAAATGTAGTTTCATTTTCAAAGTCGTTTGGTTTTTTGGTTTCGGGTCTTGATTTTTCTCCCGTCAGAGGCCCCGAAGGGAATATCGAATACCTTATACACTTAAAAAAAGCAGTGGGAAACAG
>JAZLFH010000015.1:0-15380 GCA_045615705.1 Clostridia bacterium | reverse complement strand
AACAAAAGGCTTAAAACCGCCATTTTGAAATCACATAGAAGATAAAATGACATCAAAGTTAAGGTAGAAATTCGTTGTTTGACGAATTTCAGGTTTTAATTGCTTTGCGTTTTGAACAAACTTCGCCTCTCGGAGTACTTTTGTACGCCTTCGGGTTCGCAAAAAGCAAGGCTTTTTGCCTCAGTTTGTCCAATCTGCACTATTTTCCCCTCAGCCCCAAAAAGGAGCTGTTAGCAATGAATTTTGGAAATTCATTTTGCTACAGCTCCTTCAGTTTATCGTATATTTTTTGGTCAAGAGAGAAGTATAAATCGTAAAAATTATTATCCGATATTAATTCATCTGCGATTTCGAGCGTTTTTTGCCACCATAAAGGGTAGGAAAACGGTCTTATGATGTTCTTAATCAAATTTATTGCCAAGAGTGATTTATCGGTAATTTTGACGATTTTATTGTCTTTTGATTGATGTATAAAGTAAATGCCTTTAATAGGAACGCCTCCCGGACGGGTATCAGACCATTCGCTGTGGTTCCAAGTACCGTACACCTTCCAAATACCGCCTTCTTTTCGGACGATATTTCTGTCATCGCAAAGAATTGTGGAATGGGGAGAGAGCATTTTTGAAATAGTTGTTTTCCCGGCTCCCGAATCACCTAAAAACAGGTATCCGAATCCATCCATCTCTATTGCTGATGAGTGGAGATAAAATCCGCAGTTGTTTGAGAGCAAAAGTGATGCCCAAAACTGGTCCGATGTGTACATTGAAAGCGTTTCTATGTTTCCGTTTTCCCAAGCCGTGCTATCATTATGAAACAACTCAATACTCTTATAGTCCTTGCTCATAACAGATGTGTGCAGGACTTTTTTTTCGTTGTTACGGCAGTATATACGAAAACAATCACCTAAATCAAATATAGTCCACGGAGTTCTGTCATAAACGGGAGATTCTTTTTCATCACAAAGGAAATACTTTTGAGAAAAAGAGTGTTTTATTGTAATATCAGGTTTTTGTGCTTCTACCTCAAAGGCATCCAAAGATTTAAAAAAGGTATCTTTTTTAATTTGGAGAGGGGAAGATAATTCAATTATAAAATCTGAGAGTGTGTAGTATTTTTTATACATTTTTTTCACCGTAAGATTCGTATCTGGCTTTTGCAATAGGGCAGAGGCGGTCAATTTTTGAATCAATGCGTCCGTTTTCAACATATGCATAGGCGGGACACCACGCACAGACAGGCTTGTACTTACAGTTAAGACATTCACTAATAAAACTTTCATCTTCGGAAGTGATTGAATGAATCTTAGGAATGAAATTTTCAACAAAGTCTTTAAGAGAACCCTTTTTTAAATCATAACTAAACTCATCTCCGCACAAAGTTGAGCAGAGTTTAAGTTTCCCGTCAGAACCCATACATATGCTTGCATATCCGCTTGCACACGAAAACACATTTTTGTTGCAACCTGTTGGGCAGTTTGCGGCACAAGTGTCTTTGAGGGCATTAACTCTTTTTTCGTCTGTTGCTTCCGCCGACAAAACCTTATCGAATGTGAGTTGCTCTGAAAGAATCATTTTATTTCTTTCTTTGTTTCCATCATAGCGAAGATGTAAAAACGGGTCAAATCTGAATTCGTCAACAGTTCTTTCCAAACCGATATTGCGTATGTCATTAAACTCATTATAATTTGAGTTTAGAACCATAGCCTTTAATCTGTACGGAATTTTCGCTTCATCAAGAAGCGAAAGACCTCTTTTTGATAAATTGCCCGAATCTTTTATTTGAGTAACTTTCTCATAAGTTGTATTTGTAGCACCATATAAAGTAATTTCAATAATGTATGGCGGATACTTCTTAAACAATTCTATATGTTTCTGACTTATAAGAGAAGCATTTGTAAATACAATAACTAAAAAGCCCAACTTTTTGAGCATGATGTATATGTCTTCAAAATCATCACGAAGAAGAGGTTCGCCACCTGTGAGAGTGCACCACAAAGTACCCATTGAAGCAGCCTGGGTTGCCAAATCTTTAATCAAATCAACAGAAGGCTCTTTTTCTTTTGCTTCTTTGTCGCCAACGCCATTACAAATATAACAATGTCTGCAATTAAAATTACAACGAGAAGTAAGTTCAATGGTTAATCCCATAGGGATATGAGCCTTTCGTTGCAATATAAGTGATTTTAAATCTGAAGAAAACTTTTTTTCCATGGTAACTCCGATTATTCTACTGTACTTATAATTCCGTTTTGCAAAAGTTCATCCAAAAAACTTATTACATCATTTAGGATTATATCTTTTTGCGTGTTGTACTCTTTTGAAAGAGCGGAAGAAATTTCATCTACGGTAGATACCGAGTCAATCTTAGACACAATATCTTTGCCGACATCGTTGAGCGAAAACATTTTGTCATCGCTGTCGCCGATTCCGGAAGTAACAGGAACAATTACGATACTACCTTGAATTTCTCTTTTTACAACATCATCAGAAATTTTTACTATTGACTCTTTTGTAATCATTTAAGACTCTCCTTAAATTTGCGTATTTTTTCTTCGCAGTCAAAAACATTCCATGGAAATTCATCTTCACCGATAATTCCGAGTTTTCGTGCTGTGAGTGTAGATATTTCACAGAAATATTCAACAGGTTCTAAACTTTTGTGTTCTGCAAATGCTTTTGCAGGACAGTTTTCACAAAAAGAAAACATAATGCACGAAGAACACTTTTCAACAAAACCTTTTGAAGGCTTGGCATCTGAAAGATTCTTTTTAAGTTCCGAAAGTGCGATTTCAAGAGGTTTATCCTTTAAAGAAACAGAAAATGCATCTTCGCTCATAAGTCCGCAAGTCAAAAGATTCATGGAAGAATTTATTCTCGGTTCTTTTCCTGCGGTGCAGGAAAAAATCTTTCTGTCTTTTCTCGGCGGTGCAATTAAGTGTGCAATTTTTGATACATAGTCAGGACTTTCAAAGTTTGCCGCAACAATATCTTTTGCATTCATTCGTTCTTTCTTGTTGTCCTTTTCATCTGTACGACTCATAAGCGGACTTGAATAGGAAGTAAGAGCCTTGGCTGATGGATAAATATCTTTTGCCCAAGATTCAAACTGAGCCGTTTGATTGATATTTTGAGAAAGAGAAACAAACTTTAATATGGTAGGAATGTTGTATTTACACAAAAACTTAATTCCTCTGACCATTTCATCATAAGCACCGCTTTTCCTTGCTACTTTGGTGTATGTTTCATTATCAAGACCATAAACAGATACTTCAAATGGTGCTTTCGGCGGATATTTACTAAAAAGCATAGCCCTGCTTTCATCAATCAAACGGGCATTTGTAAAAACGCTGACAGACATTCCTGATTTGACAATGTGAGTGTATATTTCATCAAATCCATCGAAAACAAGAGGCTCACCACCGCTTATTTTAACAAGCATACAGCCAAGGCTTTCGGCTTCACTTATGATTCTCTTATAAAAATCGGTTGTTGCTTCATAATTTTTACATTCATCATTTTCACTTTTATTTACATAACAATGCCTGCAATTATTGTTGCAACGGTCGGTAATTTCAAGCGAAATTGAATAAAGAGCAGGATTTAACTGACTTATAAAATCTTTTTTTGATAAAGTTTCCATCATTCGGTAACAGCACTTAAAAGCATAGAAATTATTTTAGCAGACTGTGCACGGGTAGCAAGAGCGGTAGGACGGAATGTCATATCCTCAAAGCCATCAATAATGCCCATTTTTTGCATCAATGCTACACCGTCTTTTGCGTAATCTGAGATTAAATCTGAATCTAAGAAAACTTTTGCTTCATTTCCTTCGTATTTTGTGAGGTCGGCTTTTAATACATCATTATAAAGTCTAACGGCGATTGTTGCCATATCCTGTCTTGTGATGTTTTGACCAACTCCGAAAGCATTATCAGACACACCGTTTATTATTCCGAGTGCTTTGCCTACGCAAACAGACTTTTCATACCATGAGCCTTTTACGACATCATCAAATGATGATGTATCATCACTTGTAAGATTAAAAGCGGTAACAATCATATGAATAAATTGCTCACGGGTAACATTCGCTTCCGGCATAAATGTTCCATCGCCCATGCCGTTTAGAACTTCTTTTTCAACAAGTTCTTTAATAAACGGAAATGCCCAATGACTGTCGGGAAGGTCAGTAAAGAGAGATGAGGACTGCTGTTGTTGGTTTTCCAATTGTTTAATATATTCATCTCTTCCGGATGTTAAATTTGCAATAGTTGTGTTAGATGTCCAATGGTCTGTCTCTGTTGAGGTTTCGCTTATGTTGGCATCGCTCGTAGTTCTTGGAATTAAACAGTAGTAGGTATAGGGTTCAACAGCAAATGTAACGCTTTTTATATCGGGATTTTCTTCATAGAGCGAAGGTGTATAGCGAGTACCGTCATTTTTTACTTTATAATAGTCCATACCACTTGTATATTGGCAAGGAGTCATATAAACATCGCCGTCTTTCCAAAGGTTTGAAAGCTGGTAACCGTCTGCATTAATCGCAAAGTAGAGAGTGGGTGTGCCATCAGCAATTTGATACTCGTTGGGAAGGCTTGAAGTATATGCTACATCAAAAAGAATATCTTCGGCTTCTGCCGGAAGGTAATGAGAAATCTCATCTATATTGATGTCAATTTCCGCAAGTTTTGAGTCAAAGTTAATTTTGTTTATACCATAATAGAAGAAGAAATTAAAAGTGGATGCGGGAATAGCTATTTGATACAAATCTTGAACGCTCCCGCCTGTAAACTTAAATGTAATTTCAATATCTGAAACATTGGCACTATATCCGTAACCATTTAGTGCAGAAATAAATTCAAGAGCATTTAAATATGCATATTGAATTCGTTCAAGTTCTATTGCAACAAGAGGCTGTGAGTCAGAAACTTCAATGGTTGCCATTTCATTTAAAGCTTTTTTAATTAAGAAGTTTTTGGAATCTTCATCCGAAACAGAAAGTGTTGGTGCCAGTTCTGCCGCCATTTCCTTTGGAGCAACAAAGGAATATCCGAACTTGTCATAGAGTTCACTGTACTGAGAGCGAAAATCTTCTTCACTCATAATTTTTACAACATTTCCGCTGTTATTTAAGAACCTAACAAATGCTTCTCTTTCAAGGTTATATGTCGGGCGATTTGTCTTTAAAGTGATTTCATTGAGCATTGAAAGAAGGTACTCAGGATTATCAAACCCAATAAGAGAATCAGAGTAATATACAATATCATTTGCATATTCTGAAAGCGAAAGTGTGTCCGCATAATATGTGAACAAAGAAAAATCAGGAGAAATGAACCTTGAACCGTAGTTCTGCATTGTGTTTAAAATACACATAATGTAAGGGAAAGAATAGAATTCCGATTTAATCTCTTCGTGTATTCCCTCAAATCCTCCCGGGTAATTGGTGGTTTGGTTCGAATATGCCAAAAGCGTTTCTAAAAAATGAAGCATAACATCAAGATTTTCCGCTGCAAAAGAAGAAGTCGATGCATCATTGTAGTCATATAAACTGTATACAGAGTCATGAATTGTTTCATAACTGTCCGAAGAGGCAGAGTAGAATGCAATTTTGTTAGCAATATTACTTATAAGGTTTTCATCACGCGGTTTTAAAAGGTAGTAGTCGGTTGAAGGATATCCCGCTACAAATAAATCAAAAAAATCTTTAATAGCATCTGTGTCATATTTGGCACCTAAAACAACCTGATAAAAATCACTTTCATAAATAGCACTTGCAGGCAATGCAAAAGTGAATAGTGAAAGAACCATTATTAATGAAAGCAACATTGCAATATATTTTTTCATGGTAATCTCCAATCTGCCGAGAAACGGCGGTTATTTCAAATAAAAATTATAGTTCTTTTGTATAAACTCCGCTGAGAGAACGAATTGAACCATTCTTTTCCCATACAAACCATTTTATGGTTTTTGTACCTTGAGGAATACCTTGGATAAGACTTGAAAGTGTATCACTTTCGCCTATGTCAAAATTAAAGTCATTGTAAAATACCGAATTTTCTAACGGTGTGTTATTCTTATCATAGAAAACCATAACGATAGTTGCTTTAAGTTTATGATTTGTTCTGTTCTTTATCTTAAATGTCGAAGAAGCAGTATTTTGGAAGATAGTTTCTTCAAGTCTTATGACTTCCGGATTTTCGTCCCATAATGTCCAATTGGAAGCACTGTGCCTGTTATCGGTAGGGAGAGAGTAACCGTTAGTTAAAACTTGACCGTCAGAACGAAGCACTACATTGTGATTTTCGCCACATGCTATGTCAATGATATTGGAATAGTTTTTAACATCGTTAACTATTGAATAATACAGGGACGGATCCAACTGCATCATTTGTCTATCACCATCATTAACCAAGTCTTTTCCAACCGCAAGACACTTTCCGTCAGAGGTAAGTGCCAAAGAATGATTTGCCCCGGCAGACACTTTAATAACATTTTTCCAAGAGGAAACATTGTTCATGCCAATACTTTCATCACCACCGGTTGCAACAACGGTACCATCACTTTTAACGCCTAAAAGGTGATAGTGTCCTGCCGAAATTGAAACAATATCCGTCCAATTACTTGTGTTTGGGTTTCCAACAATTGAAAGCGATGTTTTTGGATTGTAGAGAAACGATACAGTTCCGTCATTGTGTAAAAGTGCTGTAAAATACCTACCTGCTGCAATATCCACAATGTCGTTATAAGATGAAACATCTGCTTGGCCAAAATCAAAATTATCTTTTGTAATTGGCGTAGCAACGACAGTTCCATCTGATTTAAGCCCAACAGTCGTATATGTGCCGGATGCAACCTTTACAATATCTGTCCAATCAGATATGTCACATGCACCTGTGGAGTTATAACCTACGGCAATAACAGTTCCATCTGATTTAAGCCCAACAGTGTGTGCGTTTGGTCTTGGAGAAACAGAAATTTGCACAATATCGCTCCAATCGTCCAATCCTTCAATGGGATTTTCATAGTTGGAATATTGCATGATTTGTTCTGTATAAAGTACATCTCCGCATACATCCACAGCGACACTGTATTGGTCGCCTGCTGCAACATCGCAAGTTCCTCGTGAAGGTATAACCGTGGGGGGGATAAATCCTTCGGCATTTACATGTGCTGTAACAAGAACGAACATAGTAGTAATTATTAAAACACTTTTAAAAAAGACCTTCATAAGTACACCTCTTCCTTTAAAGTAAAATATATGAAAGTATCTCATTATACGATTAAAGCCCCAAAATGGGGCTTTAATCTAAATTGATAATTTTGACTAAATAAATTATTAATTTGTCTATTACTCAACAGGAAGCGGATAGTCAACTGAAATGAATGCGTTGTTAGCATCTTTTGTAAATACGAGAACATTTAATGTTGAGTAATCACCTGCAGGAATTGTAATTGTTCTTGAAGTTTCTGTTGAGTACTCTGATGTTGCAACCGTCATATCACCGTTAGCATAGATAAGAGCAGCAAATTGAGAACCGGAAGAATTTGGTACACTTGAGAAGTTAAGTGTGATAGAACCGGAAGAAGATGATGTAGGTAATGTAGCTCCCGTAACAGCATTTGATGCGACCGTACCAAGAGCATTTCTTACATTAACGAATGTAGAATTTGCTGTCGGAACTACCGAAACAGCTTTTGTATAACAATCAGACCACTTTGTAGCAGCAAAATTTCCTGCCGAAGGTCCAACATAAGTTACCAACTTATACTGACCGGGGTCAAGGGTTGATACATCTGTTCTGCTAGAAGTTATAGAACTCTCAACGCCTGTTGCAAGGTCTATGTAAGAGTAACCAAGTGTATAACCTGAAGTTACAATTTTTCCATTTTGAGTAACTCTGTCTTCGCATTCGATTGTTCCGCCTTGACCGATAAGTGTTTTATCATAGTAGGTAACAACTCTGAACGGAACGGAACCTGAAGAGAGAGTTACGGAAGTGTTCTCTTTGGTACCCTGAACAACCTGCTGTGAGTATTTGTTTGTTGCATAGCCTTGAAGTGAATAAGTACCCTGAGCATATCCTGATGTCAACCAATTATATGTTGCAGTTCCGTTATTAACCGTAACACCTGTAAAGTTAATGTAAGCACCACCTGCAACGCTGTATCTGAATCCCATATTAACTTTGTCATTTGAAAGGACATCAGTATCGTTTGTGGCTGTTAATGTGTAGGACGAGCCGGAACCTGAAACAGTGAATGATTTAAGTGCAGCAGGAGGAAGAAGAGTTATGTCGCTGTCAAAGGAACCGATTGTTGAATAACCGTTTGAATCGGATTCAACATAATGAGCCGTGAGTGTAACAGTAGTACCGGTAAGGTTTGGAACTTCGAGGTAAGACTGCTTGGGAACAACAAGGTAACCGCAAGCAAGTGAATCACCTTTAAGATTGTTTACAACAATAGGAGCCTTAGAACCTGTGATGTTGGAAGCATCTTTAAGTTCCCATCTTGTGATATTAACAATACGGTTATTGTTTTGTGAATCAGAACCGGTTGCAATATCGTCTGTTGTCATAGAAATCGAGTTAACGGCAGCAGACTCGGAAGCGGTCTTTTTAAATGTCATCGCAAGAGGGAAATAACTTGATCCTGTTGTAGGAACACCAACATAATTTGAATATGTAGCAGCTGCGGGAGCCTCTGCAGAATCGTAGTTATTACCTGCTTCCATACCGTCAACGGGAGTATAAACAAAATCAAGAGAAACAACAGTATCACTGCTTTCGGTACCTATAAATGCTGTGTAAACAGTACCTTTCGGATCAGCAGTAGAAACCTTAAAATTAAAAGCAAAAGAACCGTCAGCAGAATTGCTTGTTGTTTCGCCTATGTAAGCAACATTTGTTGTACCGATACCACCATTAATCGTAGTTGGTGCAACACCACCGGAAACGATAGCCTTTTTGTAAACAACAACAGAAATGTTTTCTGCCGGGACATCTGTAACACCGGAAACTGTAATGGTGTTATTAGTAATGCTTGTATCGTTCTTGTTCTCTTCAGAAATACTCGATGTTGCAAACGCAATGCTTGAAAAACAAAGAGTGAAAACCAAAGAAAAAACCAATACAACTGACAATAACTTGTTTTTCATCTTAAAAATCCTCCAATTAAATAATACTAACTTAAAAATGCATCAAGGCACATATTTGCTTGACTTTCGTCAAGGCACATATCACCAAGAGGGCCAAAACCATCAAAGTTTTTGCAAGCACTACCGAACGCGTCCGTTGATGAACCCATTAATACGGATATAAGTTTTGGCTGCGACCAATTTTTTAAAGAAAGCATTCTTTAAACCCCCTATGCTTATATAAAAATAATTAAAAACAATGTAAAAAATAAATGTACAATCCAATACGCATATACTTTAACACATAAATTTAATAAATGCAAGCATTTTTTAATAAAATGTAAAAAAAGATGAAAATAAAATAAAATTATTTGATAAAACCTAAATCTTTCAGTAGTTTCAGACGATCCGAAACGGTATCTGATGTCTTTTTTGAAAAAATAATTTTCAAATCAGTCCACTTAAATCTCGTGAAGAGGAATACAAAACCTCTGTGCAACCAAGCTGCCGGGAGCAGAAAAGGATACTTGACGGAATAAGAATACCTTACATCTTTAATACGCTTTGGAAACAGTGTATTGACAATTGAAAATAGTCCGTTGGCTTTTTTATCGGAGTTTATTACGGAACCCGATGCAATTATACCTCGGTACATATTGCTCCTGTTTTTTCCTCCGAATGAACCGCAACTGTATATATCATACAGAAGCAACTGAGAAATATCTTTTTCGGCGGTTATATACTGCTCAAATTCGGAAATATCAAGCATAAAGTATCTTCGGTATATAAGCAGGAGGTTTGCAAAAAAAGTTTTACAACCTAATTTTTCTATGCGGGAAAAGAAATTTTCCAAGTCAATCAAGTTACCGCATTTTAAAACAAAAAGATAAACATCACAGAGTTGACGAATCCCGACACCACCTCTGAAAAAGTGCTTTGCCATATGACATAAAATGTAAATCAAATGAGAGGTATAATCTAAAAACGACAGACCGTCAAGTTCTATCGGTGTGTCTGTACTGCAAAACACCGGCAAAAGTTCTGTTGTATCAAACATAAGTTTGGTGTGTAGTTCTATCGGATAAAAACCCTTTTTAAAAAATGCAGTAACACCTTCGCTTTCATTCTTATGTATATAACCGCGACTGTGAAGAAAGTCCAAAATCTCGGAAAAATCTTTTAAATCGCAAAAAACATCGACATCACCCATTGTTCGCATAAGGGGAGATGGGTAAAGGCTTTTTAAAAACGAACCTTTAAGAAATATTAAATTCACACCTTTGCTTTTTAGAGATTTATTGATTTCCAAAAGTTCGCTGTTTCTGAAATTTTCCCTCAGCATAGCCTTCATATCGGATGTAACTTCCGCATCCGACAGTTCATGGGCAAAAAAAGGAGAAGAATTAACCAACTTGTACAAATCGTGAGAAAATGCGTCCTTTTTTACCAATTCAAGTTCGGCATCATTCAAATTTATACGGAATTTAATGTCAGGATTTAAAGCAGATGCTATTAAATTGATGAAAACCTCACAAGAATTCATAAAAACTTTTCCTTATTATATGATATATAATTATAACATTTTAAAATGCTTAATTCAAGATAAAATTTAAAATATTTTTCCGGTATAATTTTGATTTTTAATTGACAAAAAAATTATCATAATGTAAACTGTTCTGTGCAGAGAGGATGTGCAGAAATGGGATTAAATATAGCACAAAAAATTATAAAATCACATATTGTTTCGGGGGAGATGGTATCCGGACAGGAAATTTCGATCAAAATAGATCAAACTCTTACTCAGGATTCAACAGGAACAATGGCTTATCTTGAGTTTGAGGCAATAGGAATACCGAGAGTAAAAACGAAAAGATCTGTAGCATACATTGACCACAACACACTTCAATCGGGATTTGAAAATGCGGATGATCATAAATACATACAGACGGTTACAAAAAAACACGGGATATATTTTTCTCGTCCCGGAAACGGAATTTGCCATCAAGTTCATCTTGAACGATTTGGAATACCCGGACAAACTCTTTTGGGTTCGGACAGCCACACTCCGACAGGAGGAGCACTCGGAATGCTTGCAATCGGTGCCGGAGGCCTTGATGTGGCGGTTGCAATGGGTGGCGGAGCATATTACCTTTCGATGCCTTATGTTGTAAAAGTCAATCTCAAAGGCGAACTCCAAAACGGAGTAAGTGCGAAAGACATCATTTTAAAAGTTTTGGAAAAACTCACCGTAAAAGGCGGAGTGGGTAAGGTTATTGAATACGCAGGCGAAGGTGTAAAAACTTTGTCTGTTCCCGAGCGTGCGACAATAACAAATATGGGGGCAGAACTTGGTGCTACAACTTCTGTTTTCCCGAGTGATGAAGTAACACTTAAATTCTTAAAAGCACAGGGCAGAGAAAATGATTACACAGAGATAAAACCGGACATTGATGCTGTTTATGACAGCGAGATAGAGATAGACTTGTCATCTCTAAAACCGCTTGCCGCTTGTCCTCACAGCCCTGACAACATTAAAACAGTTGATGAAATAGGAAGAATCAAGGTTGATCAGGTAGCAATAGGAAGTTGCACAAACTCATCTTATGCGGATATGATGAAAGTTGCTTCAATATTAAAAGGAAAGACTGTTGCACCGAATGTATCGCTTGTAATAGCACCCGGGTCAAAGCAGGTTCTTACAATGCTTGCGCAAAACGGGGCACTTTCCGATATGATTGCATCGGGGGCGAGAATACTCGAATCTGCTTGCGGACCGTGTATAGGAATGGGACAGGCACCTGCAACAAATGCTGTTTCACTTCGTACATTTAACAGAAATTTTGAAGGCAGAAGCGGAACAAAGAGTGCTCAAATTTATCTTGTAAGCCCCGAAACGGCAGCAGTTTCCGCTATTTCCGGATATCTTACATCACCTTTAAATTGTGAAATCGGGAAAGTAGAGTTACCCGAAAGATTTTTCATAAACGATAACATGGTTGTGCCTCCCGCTCCCGAAGGAGAAGAGGTTGAGGTTGTGAGAGGACCGAACATTCAAAAGTTCCCGATAAATACGCCACTTGGAAAAGATGTTGAGGGAGATGTTTTAATTAAGGTTACAGATAACATTACAACGGACCATATCATGCCGTCAAACGCAAAACTTCTTCCTTACAGAAGTAATATTCCGTACTTGGCAGAATATTGTCTTACTCCCTGCGACCCTGATTTTCCAAAGAGGGCAAAAGAGCACAACGGCGGAATTATAGTGGGAGGAGATAACTACGGTCAAGGTTCAAGCCGTGAGCATGCTGCTTTGGCTCCGCTTTACCTCGGAGTAAAAGCCGTAATTGCAAAATCATTTGCAAGAATACACATGGCAAACCTTATCAATTCAGGGATTTTACCGCTCACATTCGATAATTCAAGCGACTATGACTCAATAGAAGAAAATGACAAACTCATTATCGAAAATGTATGTGAACAGATACAAACGAGAAGCGTAGTTATAAAAAATCTTACTAAAAATAAAGAGATAAAGACAACTCTTCTTGCATCTGACAGACAAATAGGAATGCTTCTTAAAGGCGGACTTTTAAACTACACTAAAGGAGAATAAAAAATGGCTATGACAGATGAGATAAAAGTTGCATGCGAAAAATTTGCATCACTTCTTGAAAAACAACAACAAAGAGTGGAAAAAATCAAGTCTGAAAAAGATTTTATCGACTTTTCAAAACTTGACAAAATTATCATTGGAGTAATAGGCGGAGATGGAATAGGACCGGAGATAACTTTTCAGGCACGCCGGATTTTGGAGTTTTTACTTAAAGATGAGGTAAAAAGTGGCAAGGTTGAAATAAGAAGTATTGACGGTTTAACCATTGAAAACAGAGTCAAAGTTATGAAGGCTATTCCTGACGATGTAATGGAAGAAATCAAAAAGTGCCATGTCCTTTTAAAAGGCCCTACCACAACTCCTCGTGCAGGCGATCCGTGGCCGAATATTGAGAGTGCTAATGTCTTTATGAGAAAAGAACTTGACCTTTTTGCAAATGTTCGACCTGTAAAAATACCCGAAGAAGGAATTGATTGGACATTTTACAGAGAAAACACAGAAGGAAGTTACGCACTTGGCTCATCGGGTATTAATATAAATGACGATTTAGCGTTTGATTTTTGCGTAACAACAACTGAAGGCAGCGAAAGAATTGCCCGTGCGGCGTTTGAATACGCAAAGAAAACAGGAAAACCAAGAGTTACCGCAGTAACAAAGGCAAATGTTGTAAAAACCACTGACGGTAAATTCCTCGATATTTGCAAGAATGTAGCAAAGGAATATCCGGATATTGAGTTTGACGATTGGTACATTGATATTATGACGGCAAAATTGGTTGACCCAAATAGAAGAACGCATTTCTCGGTTGTCGTTTTACCGAATTTGTACGGTGATATTATAACTGACGAAGCAGCAGAACTTCAAGGCGGTGTCGGAACTGCGGGAAGTGCAAACATAGGAAAACGCTATGCTATGTTTGAAGCAATTCACGGAAGTGCTCCGAGAATGGTAACAGAGGGAAGAACGCAATATGCAGACCCGTGCAGCGTTATCCGTGCAACAGTTATGCTTTTAGAACATATAGGATATAAGAATAAGGCAGATTTACTTTCAAAAGCACTTGATGACTGTGCCGTTGAGAAAAAAGTTGTAATAACAGGAAGATTCGATGGAGCTACCGGCAAAGAATTTGCCGATTATGTAATGGAAAAACTTTCGTTATAACGAAAAGGTGATAAATAATGAATTACAAGAGTGATATTGAAATTGCCCAAGAGTGCAAAATGCGTCATATTTCAGATGTCGCAAAGGATATTGAAATTGACGAAAAGTATGTTGAGCAATACGGTAAATATAAAGCAAAGATAGATTTTAATCTTCTTTTGGAAACAGAGAAAAATGATGGAAAACTTGTATTGGTAACCGCAATTACACCAACACCGGCAGGAGAAGGAAAGACTACAACAACGATTGGTTTGGCGGACGGATTAAAAAGAATCGGAAAAAAGGTAACCGTAGCACTTCGAGAACCATCGTTAGGACCTGTTTTCGGTGTTAAAGGCGGAGCGGCAGGCGGCGGGTACGCCCAGGTCGTTCCTATGGAAGATATTAATCTTCACTTTACCGGTGATTTTCACGCAATCGGGGCAGCAAATAACCTTTTGGCAGCTATGATTGACAACCATATTCAGCAGGGCAATGCACTTAATATTGATGTAAGAAAAATAACCTGGAAACGATGCGTTGATATGAACGACCGCCAACTTAGGTTTATAGTTGACGGAATGGGAGGAAAGGCAAACGGAGTTCCCCGTGAAGACGGATTTGACATTACTGTTGCAAGTGAAATTATGGCAGTATTTTGCTTAGCAGGGTCAATAACAGACCTTAAAGAAAGACTTTCAAGAATAATTGTCGGTTATACTTATGATGATAAACCGGTTACAGCAGGCGATTTAAATGCTGTAGGTGCTATGACCGCACTTTTAAAGGATGCCATAAAGCCAAATTTGGTACAAACGCTTGAAGGAACACCTGCATTTGTCCATGGCGGCCCCTTTGCAAATATTGCACACGGCTGTAACAGTGTTACGGCTACAAAGATGGCACTTAAATTGGGAGATTACACGGTAACCGAGGCAGGATTCGGTGCCGATTTGGGTGCAGAAAAATTTCTTGACATAAAATGCCGTGTTGCAGGACTTACGCCCGATGCAGTAGTAGTTGTCGCAACGGTAAGAGCATTAAAAATGCACGGCGGTCTTGATAAAAAAGAACTTGCAAAAGAAGATTTGTCAGCACTTGAAAAGGGTATTCCAAATCTTTTAAGGCATGTGTCAAACATAAAAAATGTTTACAAACTTCCTTGCGTGGTGGCGGTTAACCGTTTCCCAACCGACACAGATAATGAAATTAACTTTATTATTGAAAAGTGTAAAGAACTCGGAGTTAATACTGTACTTTCAACAGTGTGGGCAGACGGCTCAAAAGGAGGAGAACTGCTTGCGAAGGAGGTTGTAAGACTATGTAATGAAGAAAAAGGAGATTTTACATTCTCTTATGAACTTGATTGCGGAATAGAAGATAAAATAAGAGCCGTTGTTCAAAAAGTGTACGGCGGAAAAGATATATCAATAATGCCAAATGCTAAAAAAGAAATAGAAAAACTTGAAAGCCTTGGATTTGGAAATCT